>JAEYOB010000820.1 GCA_023412175.1 Pseudomonadota bacterium
TGGCAAGCCGGTGCTCGTCAAGGTGCCCTGGATCCCCGCCTTCGCGGGGATGACGGAAGAATAGAAGAAGGGGCGCCGTGCGACAGCCCCACGCGTCAGACGTGGAAGCTCTCGCCGCAGCCGCACCGCCCCTTCTCGTTCGGATTGACGAAGCGGAAGCCGGTCTCGAACTTGTCGTCCACGTAGTCCATTTCCGAGCCGATCAGGAACATGACGGCCGCCGGATCGATGAGGACGGTGACGCCCTTGTCCTCGACGACCTCGTCGAACTTCATCTTCTCCTTGGCGTACTGGATGTCGTAGCTCATGCCCGAGCAGCCGCGGGCCTTCACGCCGATGCGCAGGCCGACGATCTCGCCCGGCGCCTTCGCCATCAGCGCCTTGACGCGCTCGGCGGCGGCATCGGTCAGGGTGAGAGCCTTCGGGAGTGCCATGGGTCGTCTCGCTCCTTCAGAACATGTCGAGCTGGATCTTGGCGACGTCCGACATCATGTCGGGGCGCCATGGGGGTTCCCACACCAGATCGATCTTGCATGTGGTGACGCCCTCGGCGTTTTGAACGGCCTCCTGCACCTGCATCGGCAACTCGCCGGCCACCGGGCACATGGGGCTGGTCAGCGTCATGTCGATATCGACCTCGCCGGCGTCGTTGACGTCGATGCGGTAGATCAGGCCCAGTTCCCAGATATCCACGGGGATCTCCGGGTCGTAGCAGGTCTTGATCGCCTCGACGATGCGCTCCATGACCTCCTCCTTGCCGGGAGGCATGGAGACGGCCGGCATGGCGTGGACTTCGTTGCTGATCGCGTCCTCGGACATCTCTGGCTCTCTCACTCGCTCGACGCCTTGCCCTTGCCTTCGATGGCCGCGTTCATCGCGTGCCAGGCGAGGGTGGCGCATTTCACGCGCACCGGGAACTGGCGCACGCCGGACATCACCATCAGCTTTTCCATGGCCTCTTCGTCCACCGGGCCGTGGTCGCCGTGCTCGTCCTCGTCCTTGGTGCACAGGTCGTGGAACGTCTCGAACAGGATCTTGGCCTCCTGCTCGGTCTTGCCCCTGACCAGTTCGGTCATCATCGAGGCGCTGGCGGTCGAGATGGCGCAGCCGCGCCCCTCGAACGCCACGTCCTCGATGACGTGCTGGTCGTTCAGCTTGACGTACACCGTGAACTTGTCGCCGCACATCGGGTTCTCGCCGCGCGCCTCGCGGTTGGCGTCCGGCGGGTGGCGGTGGTTCCGCGGGTTCTTGCCGTGGTCCAGGATGACCTCCTGGTACAGCTCGCGCAGCTCGTCCATCATGCTCCGAAGAACTCCTTCACCGCCTTGACCGCATCGGCCAGAGCGTCCGCCTCGGCGCGCGTGTTGTAAAGCGCGAACGACGCGCGCGCCGTCGAGCCGACGCCCATGCGCTCCATCAGCGGCTCGGCGCAGTGCTGGCCGACGCGCACGGCGACGCCGTACTGGTCCACCACGGTGCCGAGGTCGTGCGGGTGCACGCCATCCACCGTGAAGGAGATGATCGCCGCCTTGCCCGGCGCCGTGCCGACGATGCGCAGGCCCTCGATCTCCTGGAGGCGGGCGGTGGCGTAGGTCAGCAGGTCGTGCTCGTGTTCGGCGATGGCGTCGCGGCCGATGCCTTCCACGTAGTCGATGGCGGCGGCCAGCCCGATCGCCTCGGTGATCGGCGGCGTGCCGGCCTCGAAGCGCATCGGCGCTTCCTTGAAGGTGGTGCCGGCGAAGCTGACCGACTGGATCATGTCGCCGCCGCCCATGTAGGGCGGCATCGTCTTCAGGATCTCCGGCTTGGCGCACAGCACGCCGATGCCGGTCGGGCCGTACAGCTTGTGGCCGGTGAAGACGTAGAAGTCGGCGCCGATGTCCTTCACGTCCACCGTGCCGTGCACCACCGCCTGGCTGCCGTCGAGCAGCACCGGCACGCCGCGCGCGTGCGCGATCCGGACGATCTCCTTGGCCGGCGTGACGGTGCCGAGCACGTTGGAGCAGTGGGTGATCGCCACCAGCTTGGTGCGCGGGCCGAACAGCCTGGCGTAGGCGTCGAGGTCGAGCACGCCGTGGTCGTCGATGGGAACGACCTTGATCGTGAGGCCCTTGGCCGTCTGGGCGAGCTGCCACGGCACGATGTTGGCGTGGTGCTCCATGACCGAGACGATGATCTCGTCGCCCGGCTCCAGGAAGGTGCGCGCGTAGCTGTGTGCCACGAGGTTGATGGCCTCGGTGGCGCTGCGGGTGAAGACGATGCCGTCGCGGGACGACGCGTTGAGGAATGCCGCCACGCTGTCGCGCGCCGCCTCGAACCGGTCGGTCGCCCGCTGCGAGAGGAAGTGCACGCCGCGGTGGATGTTGGAGTAGTCCTCCTCCATGAACCGCGTCATGGTGTCGATGACGTGGCGCGGCTTCTGGGCGCTGGCGCCGCTGTCGAGATAGACCAGCGGCTTGCCCGGCTGCGGCCTCTTGCCGGTGCGCTCGTGGACGGTGCGCGCTAGGATCGGGAAGTCGGCGCGGATGCGCTCGACGTCGTAGGGGGCTGCGGGCCGCTCAAGCGTATGGGCGATGTCGCTCATGGCCTCTCTCTCCTCACCGCGCGTTCAGCCAGCCGGACACGAAGCCCTGGAAGGCCTCGCGCACGGGTTCCTCGGAGATTTCCTCCAGCGCCTCCGACAGGAAGGCGCCGATCAGCAGGGCGCGCGCCTCGTCCTTGGGAATGCCGCGGGCGCGCAGGTAGAACAGCGCCTCGTCGGCCAGCTCGCCCGCGGTGGCGCCGTGGCTGCACTTCACGTCGTCGGCGTAGATCTCCAGCTCCGGCTTGGAGTCGATCTCGGCATTGTCCGACAGCAGGAGCGCGCGGTTGAGCTGGTAGCCGTCAGTCTTCTGCGCGCCGGGGTGCACGACGATCTTGCCCTGGAACACGGCGCGGGCGTGGTCGTCGATGGCGCCCTTGTAGACCTCGCGCGAGGTACCGTGCGGCTCCCTGTGCTCGATCACGGTCGTCGTGTCGCAGTGCTGGTGGCCGCCGATCATGTAGGCGCCGTTGACGTTGCAGCTCGACCCGAGGCCGAGCGCCACGCGCACTTCATTGCGGGCCAGCCGTGCGCCGGTGGTCAGGATGAAGTTGTCGTAGCAGGCGTCCTTGCCGACCCGCGCCACGCTGTTGGACAGGTGGAAGGCTTCCGCCCCCTCGCGCTGCACCTTGTAGTGGCGCAGGATGGCGCCCTCGCCGACATAGGCTTCGGCGACATGGTTGGCGAAAGTGGCGCCCAGCCCCAGGCCGACATGGTGTTCGATCACCGTCGCCTTGCTCTGCGCCCCGGCGATCAGCAGCGTGCGCGGGTGGAAGGCCACCGGGCCGTCGTCGGACCCCAGCGACACGAAGACCAGCTCGATCGGCTCGGCCACCTCGACTCCGCGGCCGATGCGGACCACCGCGCCGTCCGCCAGGAAGGCGGTATTGAGCGCGACGAAGCGCTGCTCGTCCGATACGGCGAGGCGGCCCAAGTGCTCGCCCACCAGATCGGGTTGCCTGGTCAGCGCCTCGGCGAGCCCCATCAGCTCGACGCCGGCCGGCACGCCCGCCGCGGAGGACAGGTCGGCGCGGTAGAAGCCGTCGACGAACACCAGGCGCGGTCCCTTGCCGACGTGCGGCAGCACGTCGAAGTGGACATCCGCGGCGGCTGGCTTGGCCGGCTGGAAGGCGACCTTCTCCAGGGTCTTGAGGCTGGTGTACTTCCATGCCTCGACCTTGGTGGTCGGGAAGCCCAGCTCGGCAAAGCGGCTGCGGCCCAGCTCGCGCAGGTCGCGCACCCACGACAGTGCGGCGCCCGGCAGCTCGGCCTTCACGCGGTCGTACTGCTCCAGATAGGGCTGGGCCGGAGCAAGGTCGCCATGGCGGGTGGAATGGGTGACCGTCATCTTACGCGGCCTCGTTGACGCCGAAATCCTTGTAGCCGTTCTTCTCCAGCTCCAGGGCCAGCTCCTTGCCGCCCGAGCGCTGGATCTTGCCGTGCGCCAGCACGTGCACGTAGTCCGGCACGATGTAGTCGAGCAGGCGCTGGTAGTGGGTGATGACCAGCATGGAGCGGTCCGGCCCGCGCAGCGCGTTGACGCCGTCGGCGACGATCTTCAGCGCGTCGATGTCGAGGCCGGAGTCGGTCTCGTCGAGGATGGCGAACTTTGGCTCCAGCACCGCCATCTGGAGGGTTTCATTGCGCTTCTTCTCGCCGCCGGAAAAGCCGACGTTGACCGCGCGCTTCAGCATCTCGTCGGTCATGCCGAGCTGCTTGGTCTTGGCGCGGATGTGCTTGAGGAACTGCATGGCGTCCAGCTCGCTCTCGCCGCGGCGCTTGCGCATGGCGTTGATGGCGGACTTCAGGAAGGTGGTGTTGGCGACGCCGGGGATCTCCACCGGGTACTGGAAGGCCAGGAACACGCCTTCGGCGGCGCGCTCCTCCGGCTCCAGCGCCAGCAGGTCCTGGCCGAAGTAGTTGACCGACCCCTTGGTGACCTCGTAGCCGTCGCGGCCGGCCAGCACGTAGCTCAGCGTGCTCTTGCCCGAGCCGTTCGGTCCCATGATGGCGTGCACCTCGCCGGGGCGGATCGTCAGGTCGATGCCCTTGAGGATTTCCTTGCCGTCCACCGTGGCATGCAGGTTCTTGATTTCGATCATCGTTCGCCTTGTCCTCTCGTTCACCAACCGTCCCGCAACCACATTCTTGAACCGTCATCCCCGCGAAGGCGGGGATCCATGGTCACCAATTCAGGGTCGTATACAGGTCGCGCCAGTCCGGATTGCTTTCCTCGATCAGCCGTATCTTCCAGTCCCGATTCCACTTCTTCAGCCGCTTCTCCCGCAGGATGGCATTCTCGGCGTCATCGTAGACCTCGCAATGCACCAGTCTCGTGACGCCGTACTGAGTCGTGAACCCCGGCACTGTTCCTGTCCTGTGTTCCTCAATACGTCTGGCGATGTTCGACGTCACTCCTACGTACAGCGTGCCTTTGCGCTGGCTCGCCAGGATGTAGACATAGAACTTCTTCTCCATACGCCCCTTCGTCGCTCACTCCGTGGATCCCCGCCTTCGCGGGGATGACGGTAAAGAAATCACCCCTTCATCGTCATCC
>JAEYOB010000134.1 GCA_023412175.1 Pseudomonadota bacterium
GGCCTGCAGTTCGTGGATCTTGTCCAGGGTGACGGTCGCCTTCTCGCCGAGGATCTTGATCAGAACCGTGGCCTCCTTGGGGAGCTTTTTCTCCTTCTCCAGCTTTTCGATCTGGGCGATCAGCTTCTTGGCCTGCTGATAGAGTTTTTCGGACTTCTCATCCATCTTGGCGGTCTTGGCATGGAACTCCACGAGGGTTTTCTGCATGCCGCCGACCGACTTCACGAAGGGAACGCCCAGGATCGCCGCAACTTCCCGCGCACCGGCTTTGAAGTTGAGTTCGCCGCTGCTGTAGGCATTCGCGAGGACGTCGTCGATCTCCCGCAGGTCCTTTTCCGCCTTTTCGATGTCGCGGGCGAAGGTGTAGATCTCCGCAGCCATGGATCCGGCCGTCTTCGCGATGCTGCCGACGGTCATGCAGATGCCGAGGATGGCGACCGGCGTGGCTGCCCCCGCGGTCAGCGCGGCGCCGGCAACGTTGGCGGCGACCGACACAGATCCGGCGGCGATGCTGATGGAGCCCTGCACCATCTTCCAGGCGAACTGCAGCTTGAACTTGGACATGTCTTTTTTCTTGCTGACGTAGTTCGCCCAAGCCTTTTCGACCGCCTTGACGGCGAGCCCGCCCTGCGCCTCGGTGGCCTGTTTGCAGAAGACGTTGAGCGTCTTCTCGCGATCTGCCATCTCTTTTTCATTGGCCGGCGGCTTCTTGGCGAGATTGGCGTCGAAATCGAGAATAGCGCCGTGAATGTCCTTCTTGGAGGCGTTCAACTGTTCATAGGCGGCCATGATCAGGTGCTGGATAATGAGCTTGTCCTTGTCGACAGCCTTCTGCAAATCCTTCGGGATGTCCTTCAGTTCGACGGTGGCCTTCATGGCCGGCACCTTCAGGTGCTTCGTCTTCAGGCCAGCCGAAAAGTCCATCTCAGCAAGCTTTATGCCCGGCATGTCTCTCTCCCGCTTTCGTGTGACCAACGTCGGTGCATGCCGCGCATGAGTGAATGCGGCTTCGGCCGGTGCCGGATTGCACCAGCTTTCCTGACTGACGACATTGTTGAATCATTGACACAATGGTCGCCTTCATTCGACGAGGATCGACTCCATAGTGGATGGGTCCGGTGGTGGCGGCCGGGGTGCCCGGAGGCTCGACGGCACTGGAAGAAGCAACCGCGGCGAAGCGGTCGGGCGCGCTGCAAAGCGGTCCGAGAATGCTTCATCCTGGGCCATTGGCGTCTTGATCGGGACCTTGAAAGGTCGTCACTCTTCAGGAGGACAGTCCGGATGAATCGAACTGCGCCGTACCATGTGTTGGCGAACGCGAAGGGAGGCCGGGGATGTCGCAGGCGGTGTGCGCGGGTGCGATGATGACCTGCACCATGGGAGCCACCCCGTCGTCGCTGGTGGTCCTGCCGGTCAGCCGCACCTTGGCAGGCGGCCCCCCGGCCGCGAACATCATGGACAACAAGCCGATGGTGAACATCCTGCCCTTCGGCGTGTGCCGCAGCCCGGCGAATCCCATCGTGGCGTCGATGATTCCGGTCCCGCCGCCGGGTGTCATCAAGCCGCAACCCTGCATCCCCTGCACCGTGGCGCCGTGGATGCCGGGCGCGCCGACGGTGCTGGTCGGCAACATGCCGGCGCTGACCTCGACCAGCAAGCTGATGTGCATGTGGGGCGGCATGATCCAGATCACGCTGCCCGGTCAGTTTACCGTGCAGATGCCCTGACCACGGTCACGCCTTCGGCGGAAGCACCACGGCGATCTCCTTCCCGCCTTCCGAGAAGGTCCGCAGCGGCTCGACCAGCACGCCGCTCCGATAGACGCCGCGCTGCATCAGTGCCCCGGAGGGGAAATAGCGACACAACTCGCCCTCCTGAAGGCCGTCCAGGAATTCGGAGCGTTCGCTCATAGCGCCGTCCTCGTAGTATCCCAGCACCGGCCCATGCAGGTGGTCGTTGGCGAAGGTCTCGCGGCGGATCAGGCGGCCTTGGGGGCTGTGGAACCGCGCTTCGCCTTCGCGCTTGCCGGCCTTGTACTGAAACACCGCAGCGACGGTCCCGTTGTCGTTGAGGAAGGCCGAGGGGCCGTCCAGCATGCCTGCGCGGTAGGTCATGCGGCACGTCGGGCGTTCGTTCGCGTAGAAGGTTGTCACCCCGTGCTGGACGCCGTCGAAATACTCCGCGACCTGCGCCAGCGTGCCGTCGGCGTGATAGTGGCGCACCTCCCCATGCATCAGGTCGGCCCGCATCCGGGCGCGCAGGAGCGGCCTGTCGCCGTCCCCATAGGCGGTGAAGACGCCATGGAAGCGTCCCCCGTGCATCTCGCCGGAGCGGACGATGCGTCCCGTGGCGTCGCGGTCTTCGACCGGCAGCGGATCGGGGGAGGAAGCCGGGGCGGCAGCGGATTGCTCGTCGGACACGTCAGTTCACCTTCACCAGGCCACCCTTGAGCGTCAGCATCGCGCTCGCACTCACCTCGCCGGTCGTCTGTCCCTTCACGGCGGCGGTCAGCCCCTCGGCGGTCAGCCCCAGTCCGGCCTTCAGGTCCAGTCCCATGCCGGCCTTGATGCTGGTCGCCATGCCCGACTTGATGTCCAGCCCCGTTCCCGCCTTGATGGTGGCGGCGGCGCCCGACTTGACGTCCAGCGCGGTGCCGGCGTCCAGTTCCATGGCGGTCGCCGACTTGATGCCGACATTGGCGGAGGTGGAGGTCAGCTTGATCGACTTGCCCTTGATGACGATGTCGCCGGTGACGTTGATGGTCAGGTTGCCCTTGACGGTCAGCGTGTAGTTGCCGTCGGTGCTGTGGTCGTAATTGGCGTTGTTGGTGTGCGTCTCATTGTCCTTCACCGTGACGGCGCGCGTGCCCTTCGACACGGAATGGGTTTCGTTGCCCTCGGTCACGGTGATGCTGTGGTCGTTCTTCACCGTCAGCTTGCGGTCGTGCTTCACATCGATGGTGCTGTCGTTCTCGATGGTCTCGATTTCGTCGTGTTTGACCAGTCGCGTCAGGTCGTTCAGGACCTTGATGTTGAAGTCCTTCTGGGCGTGGAGGAATATCTCCTCCTTGTCGGCCTTGTCCTCGAACCGGATCTCGTTGAACTTGCCGGCGCCGGCCTTCGAGGTCTGGGGCTTGATCGTGCTCTTGGTCGAATCGTCGGGCAGGGTGTAGGGCACCGTCTGCTCGGCGTTGTAGACCGAGCCGGTGACCAGCGGCCGGTCGGGATCGCCGTCCAGGAAGGTGACGACCACCTCCTGGCCGACGCGCGGGAAGAACATGATGCCGTAGTTCTTGCCGGCCCAGTTCTGCGCGACGCGCACCCAGCAGGAACTCTTCTCGTCCTTCTGCCCCAGGCGGTCCCAGTGGAACTGCACCTTGATGCGGCCGTACTGGTCGAGCCAGATCTCCTCGCCCGCCTTGCCGACCACGATGGCGGTCTGCGTCGAATGGATACGCGGCTTGGTCGCCGTGTCCAGCGGGCGGAACGGCACATCCGGTGGAAAGGCGGTGAAGTGTGCGTGGAAATGCCCGCTCGCCCCGTCGAGGCGCACCGAATGCAGGACGTACTCGGCGTTCAGATCGCTCTTGCGGTGGCCCGACACGGTGATGCGCGTGCCCGTTTGCAAGGAACGGCAGACTCCGCTGCCGCGCACCCGCTGGCCGGGGAAGGCCAGCGCCTGCTGGCGCAGCTTCGCCAGCGCCTCGCCGTCGGCGGAGGTGGTGTGCCGCCCCATGTAGTCGTTGATGGTGCCGGTTCCCGCCGCACCCTCGGCTGTGGCGTAGAGATCGGTGGACGGAGTTTCGAAGTTGTAGCCGTCGATGCCGTAGCTTTTGGGCGTTACGCGGCGCTCCACGCTCAGCGAGGTGATGATGTCGTCGTCGTCGTCATGCCCCTCGGCGGCCCGGTACTCGAAGGCGTCGAGCAGCGGGCTGGTCGGGAAGGCGCCGTCGCCGTCGCCCAGTACCAGCGTGTGCTTTCCGTCCTCGTGCGAGAAGTAATAGAAAATTCCTTCCTCTTCGAGCAGTCGGGCGATGAAGTTGTAGTCCGTCTCGCGGTACTGGACGCAATATTCGCGCGGGTTGTAGGTGCCGGTCAGCGACTTCTTGATGGCGGTGAAGCCGGCGTCCTGGCAGACCGCCTCGACGATTTCCGGCACCGTCTTTTCCTGGAAGATGCGGGAGTCGCCGGAATGGGTCAGCATCCACAGCCAGGGGTGCAGTTCCGCCTCGTAGTGCGCGACGAGACTGCGGTCGTCGATGTGGGTCAACTCGATCCGCCCGACGATGGCGTTGATGTAGCGCTTGGTCTCGCGGTCGCCGAGGGTGATGGCGATGGTCACCGGCTTGCCGACGATCTGGTCGAAGGCGATGTCGTCGTCCGACGAGATCATGGTGATCCGGTAGGTGAAGAGGGACGACAGCCGCTCCTCGCCGACGAGGGTCCGCAACGCCAGCGCGTCCGGCCCCAGCGGGGTCGTGATCGTCAGGTATTGCCGGGCTTGGGAGAAGCGGGTGGTCATTGTTGCGTCCCTGCGGTCAGCCGGCCGGCGCGTCCGTGGTCACGCGGAAGCGGCCGCCCTCGTCGTGATCGACGGTGATACGGCCGACCGCGCGGCCGGCAGCGACCTGATCGAGGATGCGGACCGCAACCTCCGGCACGACGAACTCCGACAGCAGCGTGTCGATCATGCGCGCCCCGGCGTCGGAGTTCAGCGCCCGCTGCACCAGCGCCTCGACCGCCCGCCCGGTGACCTCCAGCTCGGCGCCGCGGTTGCCGGCGGTGCGGCGTTGCAGCTTGCCGAGCTTCATCGTCACGATGCTGCGGATCTGCGCCTCGCTCAGCGGGTAGTAGGGGATGGTGGTGAGGCGGCCGAGGAAGGCGGCGCGGAAGCGGCGGCGCAGCACGCCTGAGATCGCCTCGATGCCCTCCGTGCAGGCCTCGCGGATCAGGCCGGCGTCGAGCGTCCGGCGGCCCAGTTCGAACAGTTCGGTGTCGCCCAGGTTGCTGGTGAGCAGGATCAGGGTGTTGCGGAAGTCGACCTCAACGCCCTCGCCGTCCTCCAGCACGCCCTTGTCGAACACTTGGTAGAACATGTCGAGCACGTCCGGGTGGGCCTTCTCCACCTCGTCCATCAGGATCACCGAATGCGGGCGACGGCGCACCGCCTCGGTCAGCACGCCGCCGCTGCCGTAGCCGACATAGCCCGGAGGGGCGCCGCGCAGCGTCGCTACCGCGTGCGCCTCCTGGTACTCGGACATGTTGATGGTGATCAGGCTGTCCTCGCCGCCGTTCAGCAATTCGGCCAGGGCCAGCGCGGTCTCGGTCTTGCCGACGCCGCTCGGCCCGCTCAGCAGGAAGACGCCGATCGGGCGGTGCGGCTCGTTGAGGCCGGCGCGGTAGCCGCGGACCGAGCGGGCGATGGCCTGCAACGCCTGCGGCTGCCCGACGACGCGGGCGGCCATGCGTTCCTCCAGGTTGGCGACGACCTCCAGGTCGTCCTTGGACATGGAGCCGACGGGAATCCCGGTCCAGTTTGACACCACCGCGGCGACGACGGAGCTGTCGACGCGGTGAGGTACCAGCGCGTTGTCGCCCTGGACGGCGCGCAGCTTCTCGGTCGCCGCCACCGCCTCGACATGGTGACCGGCCTTGGTGGCGGTTTCCACCGCCTCCACGAGGTCGCGTTCGCGGCGCCAGCGCTCGTCGAGCGCGGCGCGCTCGGCCGCGATGGTGTCGCGGCG
>JAEYOB010000147.1 GCA_023412175.1 Pseudomonadota bacterium
AGCGTCATGGCGTTGCGGCGCGCCGGGTTGTCGATGGTCAGCCGGGCGACCGGGCCGGTGGTGCGGTACTGGATCGACGGCGTGCCCATCAGATCACCCGCCGGCTGCGCAGGGCTTCGATCTCCTGCGGCGTGTAGCCGAGGTCCCCGAGGATGCCGTCGGTGTGCGCGCCGGCCTCCGGGAGGGTGGAGGCGATGCCGGCCGGCGTGCGCGACAGCACCACCGGCTGCCCGACCAGCCGGATGGCGCCCCGGCGCGGGTGCTGCACCGGCACCGCCATGCCCAGGTGCTCGACCTGCGGATCCGCGAACACCTCGTCCATCCGGTAGACCGGCCCGGCCGGCACGCCGTGCGCGTCGAGCGCCTCCAGCCAGTCGCGCGACGGGCTCGCCGCCAGGATGGCGCCCAGTTCCGCGTTGAGCCGGGGCCGGTTGGCCAGCCGCTCGGGTTCGGTCCGGTACTCGGGACGTTCGCCGAGGTCGGGCCGGCCGATGGCCCGGCACAGGCGGAGCCACATATCCTCGCCGGAGGCGCCGACGTTGATGAAGCCGTCCGCTGTCCGGTACAGGCCCATCGGCGTCGAAGTGGGGTGGTCGTTGCCCGCCTGTTCCGGCACCACGCCGTCCACCAGATAGCGGGCGGCCTGGAAGTCGAGAATGGCAATCTGGCTTTGCAGCAGCGACGTCTGCACCCACTGCCCCTCGCCGGACCGCTCGCGTTCGGCGAGCGCAATCAGGATCCCGATGGCGGCGTAGAGGCCGGCGGAGGTGTCGGCGATGGCGATGCCGGCCCGCACCGGCCCCTGCCCCGGCAGGCCGGTGACCCACATCAGCCCGCCCATGCCCTGGGCAATCTGGTCGAAGCCGCCGCGGTCGCGATACGGACCGTTCTGGCCGAATCCCGAGATCGAGGCCAGGACGATGCGCGGGTTGATCGCCCGCAGCGTCTCGTAATCCAAGCCCAGGCGGCCCTTGACGCCGGGCCGGAAATTCTCGACCACGACGTCCGCGGTCTCGACGAGGCGACGGAGGACGGCCCTGCCCTCGGGTGCCTTCAGGTCGACCGAGATCGACCGCTTGTTGCGGTGGAGATTCTGCATGTCGTAGCCGTCGCGCGGCCCGTTCATGCCGTCGTTGGGATCGGCGCCGGCCGGCGCCTCGATCTTGATGACGTCGGCGCCGAAGTCGGCGAGGACGCGGCAGCAGGCCGGGCCGGCGCGGACCCGCGTCAGGTCGAGCACGCGGATGTTCGACAGGGCGTCCGACGCAACCGGCCGGTCCATGCCGCCTGCCTCCACGCCGGCAGACTTAGGGGGTATCCTCGACGCACTCATGCGCAGCCGCCCTCGCTTCCATCCCGATCCCTGCACCGCCCGCATCGGCGCCGGCAATCCCAGTCTCCGGGCCCGGCGTCCGGATGATCCGGTGCGTTCCGAGAAAAACGCTATCATTGGTTAGTCAGCGAAACGAATTAGATTTAACCGCAGTCACCCTTCGCAGAATTCGAAGGGGCGGGACGATGTTGAACCGCCGACGGGCTTCCGACACACTGGTCCCTACGGAATTGAACAAGGGGCGGCGGATGCTGCGGCACGATCTTCAGACGCTCCTGCTGTTCCTCCGGGTGTGCGAGACGAAGAGCATCACGCGCGCCGCCAGCCAGATGAACGTGGCGCTGTCCGCGGCGAGCCGGCGGATCAAACTCCTCGAGGAGGTGAGCGGCACGGCGCTGCTGCACCGGCTTCCCTACGGCGTCGAGCCGACCGCGGCGGGACAGGCGGTTCTGCGCTACGCGCGCGACGTGCTCTACCTGAACGAACAGCTCGACGCCGACCTGTCGGAATACCGGGCGGGGGTGCGCGGGCACGTGCGCGTCTTCGCCAGCAGTTCGGCGCTCGTCCAACGGCTGGCCGGGGACCTGTCCGCCTTCGCCTGCGCCTTTCCCTCGATCAAGCTGGAGCTGCACGAGCGGCCGACCACCGAGATCATCGAGGCGCTTTACCAGAAGGAGACCGACATCGGCGTCATCGTGCGGGAGAGCGAGCTGTGGCAGCTCAAGACCCGGCTCTATGCGGAGGACCGGCTGGCCATCATCGTGCCATCCGACCATCCGCTGGCGCGGAACGGCTCGATCAGCTTCGCCACGGTGCTGAAGGAGGAGTTCGTCACGCTCGACCAGGCCACCGCCGTGTACCGTCTGGTGAACGACCAGGCGCGCCGCATCGGCCAGATGCCGCGGATACGCGTGCAGGTCCGAAGCTTCGAGGCCATGTGCCACATGGTGCGTCATGGCCTCGGCCTCGGGATCCTGCCGGAGCTTGCGGCAAAGCCGTTGATCGACGGCTTCGGGCTCGCCCTCCTGCTGCTCGACGAGCCATGGGCGAAGCGGGAACTCGCCATCTGCACCCGCGCGGAGGACGAACTCGACGCTCCCGCGCAGCGCCTGATCGATTTCCTGGTCGCCTGCACCGATGACGCCGCCGGTGCAGCGGAGGACTGACAGGGCGCCGCCCGTGATCAATCCCCGAAGCGCCGGTCGAGGAAACGCCTGAGCGCCATTCCGCATTCGCGGCCGTGCGACAGCGGCAGGCCGTGCCGGGAATGGGCGAAGACCTGGAGTTCGGCGTCCGGCAGGCCGGCGTGCAGGTCGCACATCACCGAGGGTGGAATGAACGGGCTGGCGTCCGGGCTGAGCAGCAGGACCGGCATTCGTATGCCGCCCGCCTCCGGCGCCAGATCGGTCTCCAGCAGCAGGTTGGCGAGCCCGAGGGCGACGTGGGCGGAGCAGGTGGCGTGCTCCCGCTCGAACCAGCGGAACTTCTCGTCCGACAGCGCATCGGGGAAGAAGCGCAGCCCCATCATCTCGTTGGCCCAGGCTTCCTGGCCGTCGGCGGCGATGCGGTGGTCCCACTGCCCGCGAACGTTCCGCACGGCGGTCCCCCGGTGTGCGCCGTTGCTCACCGTCAGGCTGAGCAGCCGGTCGGGGTGGCGGGCCGCCAGGGCGATGGCGACCGTTCCGCCGATGGATTCGCCTACGCAATGGAAGCGTTCGACGCCCGCCGCCGCGGCGACCGCCAGGGCGTCGGCGACCAGACCGTCCATGGACCACGCGAACCCCACGTCCGGGACCGCCGAGCGGCCGAAGCCGCGCGTGTCGAAGCGGACGATGCGATAGCGGTCGACGAGCTGCGGAAGCCATTCGCTCCAGATGCCGCCGGTCGTGCTGATGCCGTGATGAAACAGGATGGTCTGCGGGTTCTCGACCCACGGCGCCGTGATGTCGATGACCTCATAGTAAAGGCGGCCGTCTGGGGATTCGAGATACGGCATTGTGCGTCAAACTCCGTGGATGGGTGCAGGTCCGGCGGCGCCTAGGCCCTGCCGTAGACCGGGACGATCGCGCCGTGGGTGAGGCGGTTCCCCGGCGAGGCCAGGAACAGGATGGCGCCGGCCACCTCGTCGGTCTTGGGCCAGCGCGCGTGGTCCGCGTCCGGCATGTCCCGGCGGTTGGCCGGCGTGTCGAGGATCGACGGGGCGACGGCGTTGACCAGGATGCCCTCACCGGCCACCTCGGCGGCCAGGCTCTGCGTCAGCCCGACCACCGCCGCCTTCGACGTCGCGTAGGCCACCATCCCGCCCGCGGTGCGCGGTTCGAGCGCGGGCCGCGCCGCGACGTTGACGATGCGCCCGCCCTCCGGCGCGCCGGCGGCGCGGATGGCCCGCACCGCCTCCCGGCAGCACAGGAAGCTGGTGGTCAGGTTGAGGTCGAGCATCCGGGCGAATTCCCCGTCGCCCGTCTCGGTGAACGGCGCCATGGCGAAGCCGCCGGCCAGATGGACCGAGGCGAACAGCCCCGGCACCGTCCGGTAGAAGGCGGCGACCGCACCGCCGTCGGTCAGGTCCAGGGCGGTGAGCACGAGCCGCGGATGCCCGGTGTGCGGGAAGCGCGCCAGTTCGCCCGGATCGTTGCAGGGGACGTGGCAGAACGCTCCCGCCTCCAGCAGCCGGCCGACGACCGCGGTTCCGAGGGCGCCGGTGCCCCCGGTCACGACGGCGTGACGCCCGTCCAGATCGTGCATGGTGTTCTCCTTCGATGGGCCGGTCAGCGGAACATGAGCGACGGCAGCCAGAGGGCGATCGACGGGAAGGCGATCAGGAGGGCGATGCCGGCGAGCAGGAGCCCCACGAACGGCAGCGCCCCCCGCGTCACCTCGCCCAGCGAGATGCGCGCCGGGTCGAGCGCCTGGATGGTGTAGAGGTTCATGCCCACCGGCGGCGTGATCAGCCCGATCTCCAGCAGGATCACCAGAACGATGCCGAACCAGATCGGGTCGTATTCCAGCTTGAGGATGATCGGGAAGACCACCGACAGCGTCAGCACCATCATCGAGATGGCGTCGATGAACATGCCGAGGAGCAGATAGATGGCGATGACGACGCCGAGGATGGCCAGCCGCGGGTACTCCAGCCCGGCGATCCAGTCGGAGATATCGTAGTTGACGCCCCAGCTGAAGATGGCGAAGGAGAATATCTGCGCGCCGATGATGACCAGCATCAGCATCGCCGTGAACCGGACGGTCGCGACGACGGAATCGCGGATCACCGGCCATGTGAGCTGCCTCTGGATCAGCGCGAGACCGGCGGCGGCAAGCACGCCGAGGGCAGCCACCTCCGTCGGCGTCGCCCAGCCGAAATAGATGCCGCAGAGGATGATCCCGATGATGAAGAACAGCGGCAGCATGGCGCCCAGCGAACGCAGCAGGGCGGCGACGTCGGGCCGTCCGCCCAGCCGCGGGGCCATCTCCGGACGGCGCCACGCCATGATCCATAGATAGCCGCTGAAGATCAGCGCCATCATGACGCCGGGAATGATCGCCGCCACGACAAGCTGGCCGAGCGACACCTCGACCAGCGCCGCGTAGATGATCAGCGGGATGCTGGGGGGAATGAGGATGCCCAGCGTGCCGCCCGCCGCCAGCGAGCCCAGCGTGAGGCGGCGGTCGTACTTCAGCCGTTCGAGGCTGGGGATGGCCGCCTTGCCGATGGTGGCCGCCGTCGCCACGCTGGAGCCGCTGACCGCCGAGAACAGCGAGCAGGCGGCGATGTTGGCGTGCAGCAGGCCGCCGGGGATCGGGCGCAGCCACAGCGACACCGCGTCATAGAAGCGGTTCGCGAAGTTGGCGCGCTCGATCAGCTCGCCCATCAGGATGAACAGGGGGATGCTGATGAGCACATAGTTCTCGGCGGTGTTCCACACGGCATGCCCGGCCCCGCGCAGCAGGTTGGGGTCGAGCAGGGCGATCCACAGCAGTCCGCTGCCGCCCAGCGTCACCGCGATCGGCACGCCGATCACCAGCGGGAGCAGCACCGTCAATCCCATGAGAAGAAGAATGGTCATGGCTTGGGCCTGATGGCTGAGACGGAAGCGCCGTGTGGACGGACGGACGCCGTGGCCTTGTGGGCATGGACAAGGAGGAAGACGACGTGGCGCAGCCACAGCAGGATCAGGCCGAGCATCATGCCGATCTGCGGAATGGCGATCGGCGTGCGCAGGATGCCCTGGGAGCGCAGGTTGTCCGCCAGGCTGGCCATGGTCAGCTCGCCGCAGATGTAGACCAGGGCGGTGACGTAGAGCAGCGCCACGACGTCGCCGACCCGCTCGAACCCGCGCTGGATCGCCGGCGAGAAGCGGCTGACGAAGAAGTCGGCGGTGATGTGCTGCCGGGACCGGGAAACCGTGGGCAGGGTGAAGAAGATGAGCCACGCCATGAGAAAGCCGCTCAACTCGCCGGCGAGGTGGAAGCGGACGTTGAGCGGCCGCAGCCCGATCTCCAGGATGGTCAGAATGGTGAGCAGGCCGCAGGACAGGCCGCCGATCACCAGCGCCGTCGCTTCCAGCCGCTCCAGTGCGCGTTCCATGGCCGTCACTCCCGGAAGTACAGCGCGGTCGGGTTTTCGACGAGCACCCGCCGGCGGGTCGCCTCGTCACCGGCCCAGTCGGCCAGCGCGTCGAGCAGCGCGCCGTCGTCGGGCGGATCCTCCCCGTACGCCACGTGCGGCCAGTCGGTGCCCCACAGCATCCGCTCCGGGTTGGCGGCGACCAGCCGGCGCGCCCGCTCCGCCGAGGCCGGGAAGAGGGCGTTGGAGAGCTTGACCCAGGCACGCCCGCCGCCCACCAGATCGAGCAGGATGCGGAAGCCCTCCTCGTCCACGCCGCTGTCGGGCTCGACATGCGCCATATGGTCGAAGACGACGTCCACCGGCAGGCGCCGCAGCCGCTCGGCCAGATCCGGCAGGCGGCGGGTGTCGAGATAGAGCTGCACATGCCATCCGAACGGCTGGATGCGGGCGGCGACCCGCTCGATGTTGTCGAGGCTGAGGCCGCCCGCCGCCACCATCTGGAGACGCACCCCGCGCGCCCCGCGGTCGTGCATCGCCTGGAGGTCTTCGTCGGCGATGTCCGGGTCGATCACGACCACCGCCCGCGCCCGCCCTTCCATGCGCGCGGCGGAGTCCAGCGTGCAGGCGTTGTCCTTGCCGAAGAAACTCGGCTGGACGATCACCATGCGGTCGATGCCGACCGTGCGCGCCGTCGCGAGATAGTCGTCGAGAGTCGACTCCGGGGGCGTGAAGTTGCGGGTCTCGCGCAGCGGATACTGCGCGTACGGCCCGACGATGTGCATGTGGCAGTCGCAGGTTCCCGGAATGGGCGGCGTGCGCGGCGGGCGCACGTCGCGGCGGAACCCATGGGGGTTGGTGCGCAGGGCGGGGCTGCCGGACATGACCGTCTCTCCTCGTCCGGGCTCAGTGGAAGCGGTCGAGCACGTGGCCCGGCCCCTTGGCAAGCTCCAGGCAGCGGCCGTCGCCGTAGACACGCACGCCGTTGACCCACTGGCCGACGACGCCCTTCGGCTCGCGGATGGTGCGGGAGGCACCGCCGGGCATGTCGCTGACGCGCAGGGGCTTCGATATGCCGACCGTCTTCGGATCGAAGAGCAGCAGGTCGGCCCAGGCGCCCGGCACGATGCGGCCGCGGTCGGGAATGCCGTAGAGGTCGGCGGGATGGCTCGTCAGGCGGCGGATCCCCTCCGCCAGATCGAAGTCGCCACGGTCGCGCACCCAATGGGCCAGGAAATGCAGGCCGTAGCCGGCATCGCACATGAAGGACAGGTGCGCGCCGGCGTCGGACAGCGCGATCACGCCGGACTGGTGCTGCAGGATGGGCGCCACCCCCTCGTCGTCGGCGTTGAGCAGCTTGCCGACGAAGATGGTCTGCAGGTCCTCTTCCTGGCTGAGGTCGAAGAAGACGTCCACCGGGTCGCCGCCGCGGCGGCGCGCGATCTCGGCGACGGAGAGATTCTCGAACTCCGCCAGGGCCGGGGTGGCGGCAACGGCGACGCTGACCCGCTCCCAGTTGCCGTGGAACAGCACGCCGGGCTTCGGCGCCCGCAGGTTCTGCCGGAAAGCCTCGCGGAACGCCGGATCGGCGAAGATCCGCCGCTTCTCCGCACCGTCCACCTGGCGCACGCGGTCGAAGGCGCTGTGGCTGAAGAAGGGATAGGCGTTGTCGGCGTTGAAGTCGAAGGACAGCGGCTGGCAGGTCACCTGGGCGTGGACCGGGCGCCCCCGGTTGCGCGCGCCGGAGATCTGGTCGAGGATGGTGAGCGCCTTCTGCGGCTCCGCCTCGTTGAACATGGTGAGCGCGGCGCTCATGATCACCGGCCGGCGGGTATCGGCGCTGAGCGATTCCAGGAGATCGACCGTCGCCCGCGTGCCCGTCGCCATCTGGAACACGCCGCGCCCCTCTTCGCCCAGGACTCCGACGATGGCGCGCAGCTCCTCTTCGCTGGAGAGCGTGGAGGGCATCGGCACGCCGCCGTAGCCGCTGTGGTTCGGCGAGAAGGACGAGGCGAAGCCGATGGCGCCGGCCCGCAGGGCCTCGCGCACCGTCTCGCGCATGACGTGGAGTTCGTCGGCCGTGGGCTGTTCCCGCTCCGACGCGGCGTCGCCCATGACGGTGGTGCGCAGGGTGGAATGGCCGATCAGCACGGCGGTGTTCAGATAGGGCGACTGCCGCCGGACGAAGTCCATGTATTCGGGGAAGGTCTTGAACTCCCACCGGATGCCGGCGCGCAGCGCGTCGAGGTCCATGCCCTCGACCACCGACAGGTTCCGCATCAGCGTCTCGTTCGCCGGCGGCGGACAGGGCGCGATGCCGAACCCGCAGTTCCCCATGACGACCGTCGTCACCCCCAGCGACGAGGAAGGGGACAGCGTCGGATCCCAGGTGACCTGCGCGTCGTAATGGGTGTGAACGTCGACGAAACCTGGGCTGAGGCACAGCCCGCCAGCGTCCACCACCTCCGCCCAGCCCTCCTCCAGCGTGCCTACCGCGGCAATGCGGCCGTCCTTGATCCCGACGTCGGCCCGTACCGGTTCCGACCCCAGGCCATCGACGACCGTGGCCCCGCGGATTACCAGATCATACATCCCACTCTCCCATTGAAACGTGATGGCAGCCGTCTTTTCGCGCTGCTTATTTCCCGGCGATGGCGCTGTTGATGTCCTTGAGGATCTGCTCGGATTCGCCGCCGGCCCGCTTGCTCCAGGACGGCCACACGCCGTTGGCGGCGATCTCCCGGAAGCGGGCGTAGTCCTCGGGGGACGCTTCGGCGATGGTGAAGCCGGCCGTCTTCAGGTCGGCCTGCTTGGCGGCGTCGCTTTGCGGCATGAAGGTTTGCAGGGCGTCGGTCGTCTTCTTCATCTCATCGACGACGATGGCCTGGAGGTCGGCCGGGAGCTTCTCCAGCGCCTTGCGGCTCACCAGGATGCTGGTCGAGGTGAACATCAGGTTGGTGATGTAGCCGGAGCGCAGCACCTCGTTCCACTTCGAGCCGCGGATGTTGCCGGCCCCGGTGATGACCCCGTCGAGCACGTTGCGCTGCAGGGCCGTGTAGACCTCGGTCGTCGAGAGATTGACCGGGGAGGACCCGACCTGCGACATCAGGTCGGCCAGCTCGGGGCTGTAGACGCGCACCTTCCGGTCGCGGAACCCTTCAATTTCCTGGACCGGCTTGACGAACCAGAAGTTCATCGGCTCGAAATAGTAGCGGCCAAGCAGCTGCGCCCCGTGGTCCGCCAGAACGCGCTTCATGGCGGCATCCACCGGCGGGCTCGCCCAGGCGCGGTTGATGGCCGCCTGCCCTTCCGCCGCGCTCGTCCGGCTCGGAAGGAGGAACGGCAGCTCCGGGGCCGCCAGCACGGGGTACGTGCCGGCGCTGTAGGACGGCAGCCACTCCGTCATCTCCGCCAGGCCGTCGCGCATGACGGTGAGCGCATCGGTGACCTTGTAGGGGGTTTCCGAGTAGTAGGAGTAGCGGATGGACATGCGCCCGCCGCTGCGCTCCTCGATCTTCTTCAGCCCTTCCATCAGGCGTTTCGGATAATCGTGGGTCGTCGGCAACGCACCGTACAGGCGCCACCGGTATTCGGCGGCACCGGCATTCGAGACGCCGAGCGCGAGCATCGCGGCGGCCGCGGCGCACAAGAGCATGATCCGCTTCATGATCGTTTCCTTCCCTCCGTTTTCCCGTCGCCGGCTTCGTCACCCTTTTGGGGGTTCCTGCGGCTATTTATGGTTGATGATTCACCATTCATCATTTGGTCACGGCAAAACCCTGCCGACCGCTCCGCTGTGTGCGGCGCGTAGCAATCCACCCGTCGAGCAAGCCAAAGACGATTCAGTCTCAGCTCGACCAGTCACGTGAAAGCAAGTATCCCCGTCACACTGTTCTTGAACAGCGTCTGATGACTCAAATCGACATTCTCTATAGAGAATTTATTACTAGACTTATTCTCGCAGCACGGTGAACTGGTTGTCAATACTGATGGTTCGTGTATATATCTTTTGGATTTTCCGGCCGCTGGGCACAGCCGGGTGCCGCCCTGGCCCGTGCGGGCGGAATGATCGGCCAGTCATGCCCAGCTCATCACGGAATAGGAATCATGCCGAAGGCGCTTGATGGCTTCCATCAAGCGCCTTCGGTTCAGATCCGGCACACATGGCGCAGCAAGGCTGCGGGAAGAGGAGACGACGGCGCCTGGATGCTTCCAGG
>JAEYOB010000178.1 GCA_023412175.1 Pseudomonadota bacterium
GCCCATGACGGGGCTGCCGCCGGCCAGCCCGCCGACGGCCGCACCGCCCGCCGCACCGACCGCGGCGCCGGTCAGCGCGCGGTTCTCGCGATGCGACAAATTCGAACAGCCGGACACCAGGAGCGCCCCGAAAAGCATCACTGCAATCGTCTTCAGCATGATCCTACCCGATAATGATCCGTCGCAGGCGTTCGCCCGCAACACCCCATTGTTTGGCGATCGGATGCTTCTTTGGCTGTGACGATTTCGGGTTAGCCCGGCCCCATTCACAGGGTGCGGCGCCGGGAACACAGGAAGTGGTTGGAAAGTCGAAGCAATGGCGAGGGCTTCCCCTCCCCGTCCCTCCCCCGGCTGGCGGGGGAGGGTTGGGCAAAGGGAAATCTGCACTCAAGGCTTCTTGTCGAGCTGCGGATCCTCACCCTTGGCGTGCCGCTTGCCTTCCTCCTCGGCCTGGCGAAGTTCGTTGCCTTCCGGACCGTCGACGGCGTCGCGGGCGCGCTGGGCGTCACCCTGCACGTCATGGTGCTGCACATGGTCCTGGACGCCCTGACGGTACTGACGGTCGGCGGTGCGGTTGCCTTCGCCTTCGTTGCGGTTCTCGGCCATGGAATCCCTCCTGGTTCGTGGCTTCGCACGCCTTCAACCAAATGGCCGCGGCAAAGTTTCCTCCGCAGGTCGCGGGGGCACCATCACCGGCAAGCAATGAAACCGCCCTTCTATAAAATTGCATTTAATTGTGAATATCTTTTTCCTCAAATCGTCCACGAAAGTAGAGAACTTGTTGCGAGAATCAGCGGATTCCCCCTTTACAGGCAGCTGCACTCGATGTAGTTAAGTGTCGTAACAAAAAGCCCACGGCACAGTGGGCGAAACCACAACGAAACGCCGGACAACGACCATGCCCTTCACCGACCTGCCGCACGACCGCCGCCACCGCCGCACCGAACAGACCATCGCCGGCTTCTCCGACATTCCCATGCGCGAGCGGCCGTCCACCATGGTCCACGCCGCTGGCCGGAGCATGGCGATGGGCCGCGTTCTGCGGATGGACACGACCGGCCTGTGGGTGGTGAGCCTGGGCGGCGAACTGGCGGAGTTCGGCGGGCAGTGCTACTGGGAGTCGCTGAGCGACCTCACGGCCGCGGCCCGGCGCGCCGGCATCGCACTGTCCGACCTGACCATCCGCACGGGCTGGAACGCCTGAACCGCCTCAGGCTTCCATCTGAAGCGCCTTGATGGTCTCGACGCGGATCTCCTCGGTCAGCCGCTCCTTGTAGACGGCGAACTCCGGCGCGGTCTTGATCTTGTAGGAGCGGGGGTGCGGCAGCTCGATGGGGATGTCGCACTTGATGCGGCCGGGGCGCGCCGACATCACCACCACCCGGCTCGCCATGAAGATCGCCTCGTCGATGTCGTGGGTGACGAACAGCACCGTCTTGCGGTGCTCCTCCCAGATGCCGAGCAGCAGTTCCTGCATCACCTCGCGCGTCTGGTGGTCAAGCGCGCCGAACTGCTCGTCCAGCAGCAGGATCTTCGGATCGTTGGCCAGCGCGCGGGCCAGCGCCGTGCGCTGCTGCATGCCGCCGGAAAGCTGGGCGGGGTGGTGGTTCTCGAACCCCTTCAGGCCGACCTGGGCGATGAAGCGGTCGGCGATCGCCAGTTGCTCGGCGCGCGGCAGGCCGCGCTCGCGCAGGCCGAAGCAGACGATGTCGCGCACGGTCAGCCACGGAAACAGCGTGTAGGACTGGAACACCATGCCGCGGTCCGGCCCCGGCGCGGTCACCGGATGCCCGTCCAGCAGCACCGTGCCGGCCGACGGCGTCTCCAATCCGGCCACCACGCGCAGCAGAGTCGATTTCCCGCAGCCCGACGGGCCGAGGATGGTGATGAAGTCGTTGTCCTGGACCTCCAGGCTGGTCGGCTCCAGCGCCCGCGTCGCCGCCGTGCCGCGGCGGCTGGGAAAGGTCTTCTCGACGCCCTGAATGGAAAGCTTGCTCATCGGTCCGCCTATCGCCCCTTGACCCACGGGAAGAGGCGGGCGTGCGCCGCCTGGAACAGGAAATCGGTGATCAGGCCGATCAGCCCGATGACGAAGATGCCGAAGATCATCTGCCCGGTGTCGAGGAAGCGCTGGGCGTCGATGATCATGTGGCCGATGCCCCGGCTGGCCCCCACGAGCTCCGCCACGATCACGTAGGTCCATGCCCAGCCGAGCACGAGGCGCAGCGCCTCGAAGATCTGCGGGCTGGCCGCCGGCAGCAGAACGCGCATCACCACGCCCTTGCGCGAGGCGCCCAGCGTGTACGCCGCCTCGACCAGATCGAGCCGGGTCGAACCGACGATCACCGACACCATGATGACAAGCTGGAAGACCGAGCCGATGAAGATGACGAGGATCTTCTGCAACTCGCCCACCCCCGCCCACAGGATCAGCAGCGGGATGAAGGCCGAGGCCGGCAGGTAGCGGGCGAAGGAGACGAAGCCCTCGAAGAACGCCTCCACCGGCTTGAAGGCGCCCATCAGGATGCCGAGGGGCACCGCCAGCACCGCCGCCATCACGAACCCGGCGAGCACCCGCCAGATGGTGACGGCCACGTCCTCGGCGAACCCGAACTCGGTGAACAGGGCCCACCCGGCCTTCAGCGAATCGCCGGGCGAAGCCAGGAACAGCGGCTTGACGAAGCCGCCGTAGGTGGCGATCCCCCAGCCGAGAAAGAACAGCACGAAGCACAGCACGCCGAGCGTCAGACGCACGCCGGGGGCGACCGGCTTCAGCGGGGCGAAGAGGCTGGGAGGCATGGAGACCTTTGGATCCGTGGTCGCACGGAGCCCCCTCCCGACCTCCCCGCCGGGCGGGCGGGGATTCGGGCGGGGACCCCGGTGTGAAGGCTTACTTCATGAACTCGGCCGACACCATCGATTCCAGGCTGGCCGGCGCCTTGCGGATCAGCTTGGCCTCCAGCATGACGTCCTGCACCTCCTTGGTGAAGGTGGGCAGCGTCTTCGTCAGGTATTCCTGGTTCATGCCCTTGTCGTACCAGCGCACGAACTTCGCCGAGGCGGCGAACTGCTCGGGCGTCTGGTTGACGTCCTTGGCCATGATCTCGAAGGTCTTCTGCTGGTCGGCCTTGATGGCGTCCAGCGCCTCGAACCAGCTCTTGACCACGGCGGCGACGGTCTTCGGGTTCTTCTTGATGAAGTCCGGCGGGAAGGCCAGCGTGTCGATGATGACGCCCGGCGTCTGGTCGGAGGTGAGGATGATGTTCGCCTGCGCGTCGCGCACCTTGGACAGGTAGGGCTCATAGGTCACGGCCGCGTCGAACTGGCCGGCGACGAAGGCGTTGGCGGCGTCGGAGGGCTGAAGGTTGCTGGTCTGCACGTCGCTGATCGACAGGCCGTTCTTCTTCAGCACGTAGGCCAGCCAGAACTGCGGCACGCCGCCGTACTGCACCGCCACCTGCTTGCCCTTGAGGTCGGCGATCTTGGAGATCGGCGGGCGCGCCGCGATGCCGTCGCCGCCGTGCGAGCTGTCGAGCACCAGCACCTGCGTCACGTCGACGCCGGAGGAGGCGTAGAGCACGTGCGTGTCCACCGTGGTGGTGATGGCCTGCACCTCGCCGGCCGCCATCGCCTGGTGGCGGTTGGGCGCGGGCATCTTCTTGATC
The DNA here is from genome assembly GCA_023412175.1 of Pseudomonadota bacterium. Lineage (GTDB taxonomy): Bacteria > Pseudomonadota > Alphaproteobacteria > Azospirillales > Azospirillaceae > Azospirillum. The sequence goes on from JAEYOB010000178.1 coordinate 3,666, forward strand.
TCGACCTCCAGGCCGTTCTTCTTGAAGATGCCGGTTTCCTTCGCCAGCGTGATCGGCGCGAAGCCCGTCCAGCCGCTCATGGCGATGGTGATCTTCGACACCTCCTGCGCCGAAGCACCCGACGCAGCCAGCCCCAGCACCGCCGCGACCGCCGCACCGGCAGCCCACAATTTCCCGCTCATCGCGCTTACCCTCCGGTTGATTTTGCCCCGCCGATCCTATGCGGCAACACGCCGCGTCCCGGCCCGCGCGTGCCATTTTGATCGCTTTCCCATCGCCAGGGAAGAGCGCTAGGCATGAAACGGTGAGGTCGGCCGACGATTCGACGCAAAAGTCGTGTTGCAGGCCAGCGCATCCGCGCACTAGATTATGAGTCCGGTAAACTATATCTGGTGCCGGGCTTCCATGAAGGAGGCTACGACCGCATGGGTTTTGGAATGCAGGACTTCGACCGGCAACGAACCCTCGACTATTTCGAGCGACTCGGCAAGGAGCGGGTGAGGCTGTACACGGCCGTCGACTGCGACCGTTTCCTGGGAGGCTGGCAGGTGCGCGAGCTGGCCGAGGAATGGCTGACCACCAAGGACGCGGAGGAACGCTCCGCGCCCTTCTGGCGGCGCCTCATGAGAGGGCGGTAGGCCCCCTCATCAGATCTCCGAAACGCTGACCGCCTCCGGTCCCTTCTCGCCCTGGCGGAAGGTCAGGCGGACGCGCTGGTTCTCGTTCAGGCCGGACAGGCCGGAACGCTCCAGCGCCTTGACGTGCACGAAGACGTCGCGGCCGCCGCCGTCCGGCGCGATGAAACCGAACCCCTTGGTGCCGTTGAACCACTTCACCGTGCCTTCGGCCTCGGTGGTCGGGCCGGTGT
>JAEYOB010000191.1 GCA_023412175.1 Pseudomonadota bacterium
GCCCAACGCTGTTCACCGGCACCCCGTTGCCCGCCCCGACGATCGTGCGGGTCGAGCTGGCGGTCTGCGTGCCGCCGTGGCCGTCGTTGCACGTCACCGCCACGTACACGTACTTTTGCGCGTCCGAAGTGGTCAGCGTGTAGCTGCCCTCCGTCGCCCCGGTGATCGCCGTGGGGTTGGCGCCGTTGCTGTCGTCCGCCCGGTACCACTGGTAGCTGTAGCTCAGGGAGTCGCCGTCCGGATCGGTCCAGTCGCCGTTCGTCGTGGACAGCGGGTTGCCCACCGTCGCCGTGCCCGACACCGACGGAACCTCGCTGTTCGTCGGCGCCGCGCTGACACCCGAGACGGTGAGCCCGTTGTCGGTCGTATCCGCGATAACGACCGCCGGATCGGCACCGCGCAGCCAATCTTCAGCCGCGGCCAGATTGTAGGTGTTTCCGCCGGTCGAGGTAGCCCCGTTCTTGTTCAGCACAGCGGCGAGCGCGGTCTTGTCCGCAGCCCCCAGGGTCACCGTGAAACTGGTGGTGCTGGTGATCTCGACGTCCGTGGTGGCACTGGTTAGGGTATAGGCCACCCCGTCACCGCTGAGCGTCAGCTTGGTGACGTCGATGTCGTTGGCCGCCCCCGAACGCACGGTGAAACCGCCACCCGTCACGGTCAGCACGCCCGTGCTCGAGTTGTAGGTGGCGGAGGTGATGGCCGGCGTCGGCACGTTGCTCACCGTCACCGTATTGCCGGTCAGGTCGGCATTGCCCGTGCCATGCCAATCCGCTGCGCCGGCGAGGTTGAAGGCGGTGCCGCCCGTCGAACTCGTGCCGCCCTTGTTCAGGATCCGGTTCACCTCCTCCTTGTCCGTGGCATTCAGAGTGACGGTGAACTGGGTGACACTGCTGGCCGTGATGCTGCCGGTCTCAGTCAGGGTGTAGGTTGCGCCGCCCTCGCCGGTCAGGGTCAGCTTCGTCTCGTCGATTGCGCCACCGCCGGTTAGGTCAGCGCCAGTGACCACAAGTGCGCCGGTCGTCGCATTGTAGGTGGCGTTGGTGATGGTCGGGGTTGGGGCCGCCCCCCCCGCCCCGGACTGGAAGCTAACGCTGCCCGGTCCTGTTACGGACAGGGTGTAATCCCCTGATTTTCCATCCTCATAGCTTGTCACCACAAAAACATACGTCGTACCCGCAGTTAGCGTAATCGCTTCCATGGCCGAAAGCAGACTGCTGCTCGAATCATCATTTACATACAACAGATTGGTGAGAGGATTGCTCGGATCAAAGCTAGTTTGATAAAGTGACAGAAAAGTATCCGGACCATCACCATAGCTCAGCCCGTCGCCACCAGAAGTAACGACAATATCATAAGAGCCAGTGATGGTCGGAGAAAATCTATTGGCGTCGTAATTGTACTCATCTGGAGAAGTACTAGACCACGGACCACCAGGCGAAGTAAGCGGATGTGCATTTTGATAAATCATGTCATAGAAACCACCACCGGAGGTTACATAGACATATTCGTATCCACTCCCCGCATAAGGCGAGAACGCTGTAGCGCCATGGGCTAGATTAGTATTGTCAAAAGGTGTCCAGGGTCGATGAAATTTCTGAGATGTGTTGAGGGTGCCGTTGAAATTAGTGGTTGTTGGAGCAAGATAATGCCCATAGGCCGCAAAATTGTTCAGCACAGGAACGTCGACGAAACCATAGCTGTATTCCAGCAGCCAGTTCCCAAGGGGGGATTGACCCGTCAGATCATCCGATGCCGCAACATTCGCCCCGGCGAGCACCGCAAGGCGGTTGATGAAATCGACACCGGTTGCGTCCTTCGCAGCATTGCAACCGTAAAGCAAAATGTCGCCGTCGTCGGCGAGGGCGCCGCCTATCGTGGCCAGATCGTCGGCGCGACTGACCGCAGCATCCAAGTCCAGGGTCAATGAACCTAATGTGATCTGACCTTCCGATCCATGACTAAGTATATGGATGGCGTCGAAGCCGGCGCTGTTTCGCGCCCATGCCGCCATCTGCCCAAGTCCATCCTTCGCATAATCCAGCAAAACAACTTCAAACCCAGGCTTCACACCGCCTACCAGCGCCTCCCAATCGGCAAGCTGGGTGTCGATAAACACGACCTCCTTCCGCCCTCCATTGGCTGCCGGTTCCGCCGCGCGAAGAATCATGGATCCTGATTGCTCGATCACGCTCGAAGACATCGTCGAAAATGACGCGCGATCATCGCTTTCAGCTAAGCCCACGATGCCAGTGGCCACTGGAGTATTCTTGTTGTCCATGATTCCTCGCGCACATCCTGGTTTGCAGACGACCAGGAATGGCACAATCCGGGTCTGGCCCACATTACGAGTTATACAACCTTAAACAACTGTTAACCGGGCAAATCTGACGCAAAAGATTCGATAGTTTTTATTTTCGTTACTATTGGTAGCAATTCCCCCGCCATGAAGCCGATATCCAGCCATTACCTGCAGACCGCCGTCTGCGGTCAGTGGACTGACACTCAGAATTCCATTGATTTTTCAATGACTTGCCGCAGGATGAATCCGAGCGCCCCCGAAGGCCACGGGTGTGTAAAATGGGGGATCTCGAGCACAGCGGGACGTGCGCGAAGCGCTTGCGCGCTCGCGTAGCGGCGATGGCACCAGTATTTGGTGCAAGGCCGGTGTCCGTTGAGTATGGTTGAGGCGGGGAAGATAGCGGTGGGAGCGAGATGATCACCCGCGACGACGCGCGGTTGATGGACGTCATCCAGGGCGGACGCTGCTTCTACTGCGGCGAGCCGGCCGGAGCGAAGGCGACCTTCGACCACCTCGTTCCGCAGGCCTACGGCGGCGCCGACGAGCCGGGCAACGTCGTGCTGGCGCACCGCCGCTGCAACCAGCGGAAGGGCGACCGTCTGCCGACACCCGACGAGGTCGACCGCTTCCTCGCCCAGCGCCGCGGCAGCCGCCTCGGCGTCTGGCCGCCCATCGCGGCACTGAGAGGCGTCGAGGACGAGGATGACGCGTGGGTCGCCGTGGCCCGCGCCATCGCCGACCTGCCCCGCGGCCGACCAGCCTGAATCAAGACCACACCCGCTGCCGGGCGCGGGGACCGTACGCCTCGGATCGAAAGCCCCGTACGATGTTCCTTTGCCAAGACAAGGACTGGCGCGGCGCTGCCGCCGACAACCGGGCACACTCCCGGCCCCAGCTTTGCCTTTGCCATTCCCTGAACCGACCACACCAAGAGTTTTCGAAGGATGCGCCTGCACTTCCACTATTGGATGCAGCCCTACCCACCGCCCCGGCGAGAGTTGGACTCTGTTCGAGGAAAGGTTTCAGACGTGCAATACTACCTTTATCTTGACACACTCCGGTTGCAGGCCGCACGATCTTTAGAGTTCATAGGAACGACAATCGAAAGTGGGAAAGGCTTATGAGGATTCTCCTAGCCGATGACCATGTGATGGTTCGTGATGGATTGCGACCGTTTCTCATGCAGCTCGCCGACGCCACGGAGGTGTTCGAAGCCGACACCTTCGATGAGGTCCTGCACACGCTCGACACGGTGGCAGACATCCAACTGGTGCTGCTCGATCTGCGGATGCCCGGCATGACGATGGCGCACGGGCTGGCGACCATCCGCGAGCGGCATCCGCTGATCCGCGTGGCGGTCCTGTCCGCAGTCACCGAACGCAAACAGATCCTGGAAGCGATGGGCCTGGGCGCCGCCGGCTACATCCCCAAGCGGCTGAGCGCGCAGGCCATGCTTTCGGCGCTGCGGCTGATCATTGCCGGCGAGCGCTACATTCCCGCCGCCGTGCTGGAGGAGTCCGCGCGCCAAACACTTGGCAACCACAGGGAGGCGGATCCCGGCGAACGCAGCCTGACCACCCGCGAGCGCGAGATCCTCGAACTGCTCCGCGAGGGGTTGCCGAACAAGCTGATCGCCCGGCGCCTGAACGTCAGCGAAGTGACGGTGAAGTCCCATCTCTGCCACGTCTTCCGCAAGCTGGGCGTGCGGAACCGCGTCCAGGCGGCCCGCTTCGGCAACGCGGCGGAATAGGCACGCCTACCCGCCCATCCTCACCGGCACTAGCCGGGCCCGGCCGTCATCCGTATGGAAGCCGCCGCCGGCAAACAGGCGCTTGATGGGCGGGCCGCCGGAGCGGCGGGGCCAGGGGGCGGGCTCCAGCAGGTCGTATTCCTCGTCGGACAGGCCGGCCAGCGCGCCAATGTCAAAGGCGCGGCTGGCGATGTTCTCGAAGGCCGACAGCGCCGCGTGCTCGCGGAAGACGGCCGCCGGCGAGGCGTAGTCGAACGCTTCCCCCCACCCCATGGCACGCCCCACCGCGGCGGCCATCCACCAGTCCGGCCGCGCCTCGCCGGGCGGCGCCCGCCACGCCCGGCGGCGGGAAATGCTACGGTCCGACGCGGTGACGGTGCCCTCCTTCTCACCCCAGATGGCAGCCGGCAGCGCCAGATCCGCCAAGCGCACGGCCGCACCGTCCGCCCGCCCGTCGGAGACCGCGACGAACTCGCACGCAGCCAGCGCGGTGCGCAGACGGTCGTCGTCGGACAGGCCGAGCACCGGGTTGGCCGCCATGATCCACAGCGCCTTGATCCGCCCCTCCTCCACCGCGCGGGCCAGGGCCTCGCCATTCAACCCCGGACCGGCCGCCATGCGGGGAGCGTCCCAGAAGCGGCGCACGCGATCGACGTCATCCGACGCGAAGCCCATGTGCGCCGCCAACTGGTCGGACAGGCTGCCGACCTCGCGCGCGCCCATGCCGTTGGCTTGGCCGGCAACCGGCAGAGGCCCCATGCCCGGCCGGCCGATCCGGCCGGTGAAGAGATGGACGTTGAGGATGGCGTTGACC
>JAEYOB010000194.1 GCA_023412175.1 Pseudomonadota bacterium
GCGATCAGAAGCCCGGAGAGATCAGCGAGCGGCTGGCCTCGTGGTCGGCCGTGTCGAAGGCGGTGCGGTCGCCGGCACGCAGCGTGGTGCGGGTGGACGAGGCGCCCGCCTCGGCGACCTGGGTCACGCCGCTGGCGGTCACCGCATACAGGCGGCCGTCGGCGCCACGGATCATCGAAGCTTGGGAAATGGCAGTCATTGGGGCAGTTCCTTTCGCCGAAAGTGATTGCGGCGACTGTGACCGGGGGGCGGTGCCGGCGCAGTGAAGTTCTTCACTGCCCGAAATGCGGCCGGGCGCTAGCAATGAGGAACGCGCGGCGTCCATGCCGCTTCGGAGGATCCTGCCATGCAGCTTGAGAACAAGATTCGCTACGACCGCCCCGCGCTTCCCGATCTGGCCTCCCTGATCACGGGGCAGATCCTGTCGGAACGGACCATCGTGCTGACGGAACACGCGACCCGGATCACCTTGGAGAAGATGGTCTGGGACGGGCTGGACGAAGTGGCTCGGCGCGAGGGGCGCACGGTCGTGGATCTGTGCCGCGAACTCGACATGGATCGGGACGCCGACTCCGAGCTCGAAACCGCCATCCGGTCCTTCGTGCTGCGTTATTTCCGCGAGGCGGTGCTGCGGTAGCCCATCGCCCTAGCGGGCCGTGACGGCGTCCCGCTCCAGCAGACGGTGGAGGCTGCGGACGCACCGCTGCGCCAGCAGCGTCATCGAGAGGCGGCTGGCGAAGGCGCCGGCCTCCTTCAGCATGGCGACGGCTTCGGTGTCGCGGCGCCGGGCGACGGCGAGCGCCTCGGCGTAGACGGTGGCCGCCCGCGCTTCATAGCCCATCCGTCGCGCCTGCCGCGCCATGTCCAGCGCGGCCTTCCCCGCGGAAACCGCGTCGTTCGCCCGCTCGACGTGCAGCAGGGCCTCGGCATTCCAGATGCCGACCTGCAGGGACCACAGCTTCGGGCTGTCCTCCCGGTATGCGCCCATGCTCCTCTCCAGCAGCGGCAAGCCATCCTTCCAGTTGCCGGTCATCACGTGGGCATAGCCGAGCGCGCCCATCATGAAGGGATGGTGGAGGTGGGAGCGGGCCAGCTCGCACAGCGCCAGCGCCGTTTCGAGCATAGGCAGGCTGCGTTCGGTTTCACCGAGCAGCAGCAGCGCCCATCCGAAATGGCCGTTCGCGTAAACCCTGGAGAAGGTGTGGCCGCTCTCGTCGGCAAGGTCGACCGCTTCGGTGCCGACGCGGATCGCCTCGCCGGTCTTTCCCATCTCGGCGAAGCATCGCGTCATCTGGCTGTCGAGCGCGACCATCATCCCGACGCCAGTCAATCCGTAGTGCGTCAGCGGGTTCGCGGCGATCAGGCGGCGCCCTTCTTCGAGGATTCCGGCCCCTTCCGCGAACAGTCCTTTCTCGGCCAGGATCCCTCCCAACCGCATGTGCAGCGGCAGGCGCGTGTCCAGGCTGTGCCGGCCATCGATCGCGGACAGTCCTTCACGGCACAGGTGAATGGCCTTGTCGACATCACCGTGCGTCCATTCGAAAGCGGCCTGGATGGACGCCGCGCGCGCGAAGCGGACCGGATCCCCGACCTTCAGGGCGAGGCCGCGCGCCTGTTCGAGCCGGTCGTCCACTCTCCGCACGCCGCGCGGCAGCAGCACCTGCGACAGGGCGATGGACAAGTCGATGCACCGCAACCGGTTGCGGCGCGTCTGCTCCAGTTGGTCCAGGGCGGTGAGGGCATCCTTGTAATGCTGGCTGGCATCCACCAGACGTGACCTCGCCACCGCGCGCAGCCCGGCGCGCCGGCCGAACATGTAGGCTGCCGGCCAGTTCTCGGCCCGGAACGCGTGGTGGGCCAGCAACTCCAGGCGGCCGGGCAGATCGTGCTCGCGGCGTTCGGACAGCGCCTCGACCACGTTCGCGTGCAAGATGCGGCGGTCGTCGCGCGTGATGGTGCCGTACGCCACCTCCTGGATCAGGCCATGGCGGAAGCTGTATTCCAGGTTCGGGATGACGCGGGAGCGCCGGATGAAGCCGGCCTCCTCCAACTCGGCCACGTGCGCGTACAGGTCCGGTTCGGAGATCGGTTCCAGGCGGCGCAGCAGGCCGAAATCGAATGTCGGGCCGATCACCGCGGCGTTCAGCAAGGTGCGGCGGGGGGCGTTGCCCAGCGAGTCGATGCGGGAGGCGAGCAACCCCTGGATGGACGGCGGCAGATCCACCTTGTACGCCGGGTTGCCGAGCCGGTAGCGCCCCGGCGTGCCGACAATGGTTCCGGCTGCCTCCAGCGCGCGCAGCGACTCCTCCAGATAGAGCGGCACGCCCTGGCTCTTGGCGGCGACCATCGCTTTGACGTCGGTCAGCGACGGATCGCAGCCCAGCCAGCAGTCGAGGAACTCGCGCACGCGTTCGGCCTGCAGCGCCTCCAGCGGTATGGTCAGCGTTTCCGGGTCGGGCACCCAGCCCATGCCGCTTTCCGGCCGCGTGGTGGCGATGAACAGGATGCGCCCGTTCCCCCCGGCGAGGGCTCGGGAGAAGCTGTCCAGCAGGCGCCGCATCACCGGGCTGGCCCAGTGGGCGTCCTCGACCAGCGCCAGGACCGGCGTCCGCACCGACAGCGCGATGGTGGTCGCGACCAGCCCGTCGATGGCGGCGGAGAGGCGGTCGGCCGGCTGCAGCCCGCTCCAGACGCGGTCCGTCACCGGCAGGCCGAGCAGATCCTGCATCGCGGCCAGGGCCAGCGGCCCGGCGGCGTCTTCGGCCGCCCGGCACAGCC
>JAEYOB010000503.1 GCA_023412175.1 Pseudomonadota bacterium
GAACGAACCTGCCCCCGCAACCCTCCAGCCCCGTCATGCCGCGCCGTTGGCGCCACCCATCAACGCGCCTTCGGGCAGCCGCTCCAAAACGCTGATGAATGATCCGGGCTAGAACGTCTACGCTCCCTCACCAGCTATCCGTGGCTCCCATGTGTCAATGCTTAGGCTCGGCGGTATCAGGCCTGGATCCCAGCCGAATTCCTCGGTGGGCAACCTCCAGTTCAAGCAGACAAAACCCAGCTCGAATCGAATGCCGTTGCGGAGATGCCGCTGAGAGTGACCGTGTCTCCGCTGGAAAGCATCAGCATCCCGTATCCGGCTGCATCCGACACAACGGAGTAGGTCAGGCCGGCGGCCAAGCGGATGCGGTCACCCTCACCGGCATTGAAGTCGGCAATCATATCCTTGTCGGTCCCCGAGCCTTGGACGAAGGCAAAGATATCCGCGCCACCCCCACCGGTCAGGGTGTCGCTGCCAAGGTCGCCGGTCAGGTAATCGTCGTCACGATCGCCAAACAGGTGGTCGTCGCCCTTGCCGCCATACAGGGTGTCGCTGCCCTGACCACCAAAGATGGTGTCGCTTCCCTGATTGCCGTACAAGGTATCGCTTCCCTGATTGCCATAAAGGACGTCGTCGCCGGTTTGGCCGACAAGCCGATCCGATCCGGAGAAACCCTTAACAAGATCGCTGGCGTTGCCGCCGGTGATCTGGTCATCGCCGGAAAGCCCTGCCCGGCCGAACGGATTGGCGTTCGCCTCGGCGGGATCAACGTTGAACTGGAGTTCCGTGAGCGATACGTCGGGCAGGACGCCCGCCACCGCCGGATCGGTTGAATAGCTGTATACGCTTGTAAACGTCCCGCCGACGATGTCGTCGCTGGAGGTCGTCAGACCGCTGCCTTCGACCACGTTGTACCAGCCGTCGTCGAAGCGCAGCACCACGCGCGTCGGGCTTGACGACAGAACACTGCTTGAAGGCAATTCGGTAATGGTCGGAAAGATGACGCCCCCATCCTCGGGCTGGTCCATGATGAGTTGGAAGTTGCTGCCGACGTCAAGCTTGGCCATTGGTCATTCCTCGCATTGGTTCCGCCCGAACGGGGGGCTTTCTTGAAGCTTGCGCAATCCTGCGTGGTCCGGCGTGGGCCCGCAGGATTGGTCGCGATGTCGGCGCGATACTAGGAAGCGTGCAGAGTTTCAGGCAATTGGGGGATTTTCCCCAATTCCCGTGGGTGCCGGCGACCCATGCCGTGATACGCTCCAGCGGCCCTTTTGCGACGGAGCAGCACACCTTCGGGGCCGCTGAACGGCGAGGGCGCGGCGGATTTTTTTGGGAAACCAATGCTGGCCGATTCACGGCGTCGGCAAGGCTGCGCCGGAGCCAAGGCCCCGGGCGGCGTTCATGCGCAGCCGCCCTCCGCAGCAAGGAAGCGCCGACCCCGGCTAAAGAAGCCGCTTTGCAATGGCGATGGCGACCGCCTGCTCCCGCGTCTTCGCCCCGACTTTCCGTCGCGCCGACTCGATCTGCTTTTCCACCGTTTTCACGGTGATGCCCATGGCGTCAGCCATCGCCCGGCACCGCAGGCCCCGGGCGAGATACCCAAGACATTCCTTCTCCCGCGCCGTCAGGACGGGATCCTGGTCTTCGCCGCCCATTGCTCATCGCCTCCCGCGGATAGAAGTGTCGGGAAGGACAATAGCCGGCATCCCCCCGCCGCCATCAATTGGGGTATTTTCCCCAGCCCGTGGCGCGGCCGTTCCATCCCGGACCGGGAACGCAGGCTCCCGGCTACAGGGCGATCAGCTCGAAGATAAGCGCGGTAGCGAGGGCCTGCGGCAAGGTCGTCGCATGCAGCTTCCGGCGCGCGGAGATCGTCAGCTTCTCGACCTGCCGGTCGGTCAGGCCCATGGCGTCGGCGATGCGCTGCAAGCGGTGCCCCTGGGCCAGCCGCATCAGGCATTCCCGCTCCCTTGCGTCGAGCGGGAAGATCTCCTCCTTGAAGCCGGCGCGCAACCGGACATCGAAGGCGTTGACGATGCTGGCGATCGCACTGGAATTCCCAGCCCAGATCCGGTCGAATTCGGCGAAGGACATGTTTTCCGCGTGACAGCCCATGCTGCTCGCTCCCAACCCGCCGGCAAACTGCATGGGGATCGACACACCGGTGACGACGCCATGGTCATAATCGAGGGCCAGGGACAGCAGCGCCCTATCGCTGGCGGACGCCAGTCTCGACGTGTCACTCCACAGGATCGGTGCGGTTTCACCACAGCGGGCTGCCTCGACATACTCGTCGCAGTAGAACAAGTCCAAAGCAAGCTTGTCGTCCAACCAAGCCTCTTGGATGCTGTTGAGCATTAGGCCCAGGAAGCGATCGGGGTCCGGCATCGCCTCCGTCCCGTAGATCAGGCCCGTGATGCCGAACGCCGTGAGCCGGGCGTTCAGCCGCTTCCACAAATCCTGCGGGTCGGCCGCCTGCTGGAAGTCCTCCACCGCCTCCAGCAACGGTCGGCTGCGTCCTGCGGCATGGTCGCTCATGCGAGCTTCTCCGCGCGCCGCGTCTGCCGGAAAAGGACCGTCAGGAAGACGGCGAACAGCGCCGCCGCGCTGATCATCAATCCCTGCGGGTCGCGCCAGTCCATCGCCGCTCCATGAAGCGGCCCGCCGAAGAGCGAGCCGACGGCATAGAGCGTTCCGAAGACGGCGTTGGCGGCGGCCAGGTCGGTTCCGTCGAAGACATCGGCCAGGAGCGCGAGGGAAACCGTGTACAGCGCCCCGGCGAACCCGCCCCAGACGAGCATCGCCGCCAGCAGGGCCAGCGGGGCGGAGCCCGTTTCCGGAATGACGAACGTCATGCCGAGCGCGCCGACAGCGCAGAAGGCCAGCAGCGGAATTTTGCCCGACCGGTCCGCGGCCAAGCCGATTGGAACCGAGAACACCACCTGACCGATCAGAAAGGCGCTGGCGCTCCAGGCCGCCCAGTGTTCCCCCATGCCTTGGCGAACCACATAGACCGGCATCAGCGCGTACGGCACCGGCTCGAACATACCGAACAGCAACGCCCCCACGACGCCGACCAAGGCAATGCCGGAAAGGGAGCGCAGAGGGCGTTCGGGACGGTCCCGGATGGCCGGCGGACCGTGCCGGACGCGGCCGAACGCCGCCGCGCTGCCCGCCACCAGCATCAACACCAGCACGACCGGCGGCCAGCCCTGCACGCCGACCACCGGCACCAGCCCCGCTCCGACCGCCGCGCCACCGCAGAAACCGACGCTGTAGATCCCGATGTTCCGGGCGCGGCGGTCATGGGGGGAGGCCGCGTTGATCCAGTATTCGACCAGCCGGAACACCAGGCCGCAGCTGCCGCCGAACAGGAAGCGGAACAGCATCCACGCACGCTCGTCGGGCAGCAGCTCGAACCCGGGAAAGGCCGCCGCAGCCGCCGCGAGAAGCCCGGCCATGACCATCCTGGGATTGAAGCGCCGCAGCACCCATGGCATCAGCGGGGTGGCCAGAAGCCAGCCCAGCGCCGGCATCGCAGCGTTCATCCCGATGGCCGTCCCGGACGCCCCCATTCGGTTGAGCATCAAGTCCACATACGCGTAGGACGCTCCGACGGCGGCGGCAAGCAGGGCTGTCGCCACGGAAACTCCAGCGATGCTCAATGAGGGAACGGGCCGCACACTCCGCCTCATCTGGCTATAACGGACACTTAGACGTGTCCCTATACCTTGCCTTCTTCGGATTATCAAGGCGAGCCGTGGGAAAATCCCCCATAGCGAGAACGGGACGCAGCGGCTATCCAATCATGATCCATTTTGCATGAGGGAGTATTTGGTCATGGGAGCATGGACTGGCGGGCGAAAAAGCCGGGACCGGCGCTGCTGTGTGGTGCCGGTGAGCGGCCCGGAGTTCGAGCACCTGCCGGTGATCGTAGCATCCATCCCTGCCCGTCTCGCCCGGCGTTTCGATGTGCCGCTCGAACAGCTGCCAACTGGGCGAGTTCGAGCTGGCCCGCCTTGCCGCCGATTTCCACCACCACGGCAGTGTTCGCCGCGTCCGCATCGAGGTGGAAGCCGTCCTCGGCTGGCTCGCCTCGGCACGGTGGGCTGCGGCAGCGGACGGCGGTTCGTCGCGCCAGGGGTGATTTCGAAAGCGAACAGCGGTTTTGACGACAGGACCGGACGCGCGTACCGACCACGCCATGATCTCACCGTTGTGTCCCTCACCGTGGTGGAGCAGCGAGAAGCAAAACTTCGACACTCCGCTTGCGATCGATCATAAGCACAGCCATGCATACCGCGATATGTGTTCAGATGCGGAAAATCCCCCATGTCCTTGCCACCAACTCGCGACCACAGCCTTAACCTTATCGGCAAGCCTGAGATGCCGCGCGGACGAGGAATTTTGTTTCATTCTAAAAACCTTTAGGCGAATTTATTTCTTGATTCAGACGAATTGCGACGGCATTCTGGGCCGCGCAACCGAAACGGGTAAACCAAAGGGTGTACTACTCAGCCTGCGGCGCCTGTGGGGCGCTCATAAGAGAATCCGCCAAGCACGAAGACGCATTCTCTGCGAAGGCTTGTGCTTGGCCAAATTGTGCGAACGGAGAAGATAATGGCGACGGTACCCGGCGGTCTTTTTGATCCCTCTGCAAACCCGACGGTTTCGGTTCGGACCGCGGATATCGTTTCGACCGTTCTTAAAAACCTGGGGCTTTCGGAGGGCTCGGTGCGACAGGTTACCGGCGGCGCCTTTACCGCATCCGCGGACGACAAGATCATCAAGGTCGACACCGCCTCCACCGTCATCGACCTGTCGCAGACCAATTCGGCGCTGGTCGTCACCGGCACGGGCAACGCCACCGTTCAGGGCGGCGGCGGGGCCGACACCGTGCTCGGCGGCGCCGGCACCGACAGCGTGCAGGGCGGCGCGGGCAGCGACTTCCTCGACGGCGGCCAG
>JAEYOB010000584.1 GCA_023412175.1 Pseudomonadota bacterium
GTCTATGTCCCCGTCAACCCGTCCACCAAGGCGGACAAGCTCGCCTGGATCCTGAACGACTGCGGGGTGCGGGCGCTGGTGGCGCCCACCGCGCTCAGCCGCAACGTGCTTCCGGCGCTGGCCGAAGCCCCGTCGGTCCGGGCCACCCTGTGGGTCGGACCGGTGCTGCCGGCGCTCGGCGGCGCCGCCTCCATCGGCGAGATCCTGGCGGCGGCCGGGCGTTCCGTCCCGGCCGATCCAGGCTGCATCGACCAGGATCTGGCCGCGATCCTCTACACCTCCGGCACGACAGGCAAGCCCAAGGGCGTGATGCTGACGCACGCCAATCTGGTCGCCACCGCCCGCTCCATCGCCGGCTACCTGCACAACACCCCGGACGACGTGGTGCTCTGCGTGCTGCCGCTGACCTTCGGCTACGGCCTGTCGCAGGTGACCACGTCGGCGCTGGTCGGCTTCACGCTGGTGCTGGAGCGGTCCTTCGCCTTCCCGGCCGACACGCTGAAGCGCATGGTCGAGCACCGCATCACCGGCCTGCCCGGCGTGCCGACCTTCTTCGCCACGCTCCTCCAGATGGACGCGGTGAAGGACGCCAACCTGTCGTCGCTCCGCTACCTGACCAACGCCGCGGCGCCGCTGCCGGTCGCCCACATCGAGCGTCTGGCCGGGCTGTTCCCGCAAGCCTCCTTCTACTCCATGTACGGCGCCACCGAGTGCTCGACGCGCATCGCCTACCTGGAGCCGTCCCAGCTCGCCATCCGGCCCGGCTCGGTCGGCAAGGCGATTCCCAACAGCGAGGCCTACGTGGTGGACGAGGCCGGCAACCGCGCCGGCCCCGGCGAGGTCGGCGAGCTGGTGGTGCGCGGCGCCAACGTGATGCGCGGCTACTGGAACCGTCCGGACGCCACGGCCGAGCGCCTGCGCGACGGTGCCTACCGCACCGGCGACCTGTTCCGCGCCGACGCCGAGGGCTTCCTGTACTTCGTCGCCCGCATGGACGACGTCTTCAAGTGCCGCGGCGAGAAGGTCTCGCCGAAGGAGGTCGAGAGCGTGCTGTGCGAGATCGCCGACGTCGCCGAGGCGGCCGTCCTCGGCGTTCCCGACCCCTCGGACGGCATGGCGGTGAAGGCCGTCATCGTCCCGAGCCCCGGCGCGGAGATCGCCGCGGCATCCGTGATCCAGCACTGCCGGGGCCGCCTGGAAGGGCACATGGTGCCCAAGTTCGTCGAGTTCCGCGCCGAGCTGCCGAGGACCGAATCCGGCAAGCTGAAGCGCAGCGAACTCGCCATCCCCGCCTGACGATCATCCCGGACCAGGAGCAGCCCCCATGTGTGGAGTCGCCGGTATCATTGCGGGTCCGCGTGCCGAGCCGCCGTCGCTGGACGAGCTTCGCCGCATGATCGCCATGCTGGGCCACCGCGGCCCGGACGGCTACGGCTTCTACCGCGACGAACGGGTCGGCCTCGCCCACTCGCGCCTGAGCATCGTCGGCCTCGCCGGCGGCTTCCAGCCGATCCACAACGAGGACCGCTCGGTCTGGATCTCCTTCAACGGCGAGATCTTCAACCACGTCGAGCTGCGCCAGGAACTGGAGGCCCGCGGCCACCGCTTCTACACCTCCACCGACACCGAGGTGATCGTCCACGCCTACGAGGAGTGGGGCACCGCGACGTGGCCCAGGCTGAACGGCCAGTTCGCGATCAGCCTGTGGGACGCCAACCGGCGCAAGCTGTGGCTGGTGCGCGACAGGCTGGGCATCCTGCCCCTGCAGTTCGCCCGCGTCGGCGAGCGCATCGTCTTCGCCTCCGAGGCCAAGGCCCTGTTCGCCGGCGGCACCGTGTCGCCGACCTTCGACGGCGCCCATCTGGCTCAGGTTTTCACCCAGTGGACGGTGGCTCCGCAGGGCACCGTGTTCGCCGGCGTGCACATGGTGCCGGCCGCCACCGCCCTGTGCATCGACCAGACCCTTGCCGTCACCGAGGAGCGCTACTGGACGCCCGACCTCGCCGGCGACCCGGCGCTCGCCAGGCTCTCCCTGGAGGAGGCCGCCGAGGCGCTGGACGAAAAGCTGTCCGCCGCGGTGAAGCTGCGCCTGCGCGCCGACGTGCCGGTCGGCGTCTACATCTCCGGCGGGCTGGACAGCTCGGTCATCGCCGCGCTGGTGCGCCGCGGCAAGCAGGGGCACGTGCACTCCTTCGGCGTGCGCTTCGCCGACCCGGCCTTCGACGAGACCGCGCAGCAGCGCCTCGTCGCCGGCTTCACCGGCACCGAGCACCACGACATCGTCTGCGGCCCCGCCGAGATCCAGGCCGCCCTGCCCGACGTGGTCTGGCACGGAGAAATGCCGCTGGTGCGCACCGCGCCCGCCCCGCTCCTCCTGCTCTCCCGTCTGGTGCGCCGCAACGACATCCGCGTCGTGCTGTCGGGGGAAGGCGCCGACGAACTGCTGGGCGGCTACGACATCTTCAAGGAGGACCGCATCCGCCGCTTCTGGGCGCGCCGGCCGGCCTCCACCCTGCGCCCGCAGCTCCTCGGCCGCATCCACGCCTTCGCGGCGATGAACGGCGCCAAGGACAGCCGGCTCTGGCAGTCCTTCTTCCGCCGCGGCCTTCTGGAGACGGACGACCCGTTCTACGCACACCGCATCCGCTGGCAGAACACCGCGTGGACGCTGCGCCTGCTCGCCCCGGACGTGCGCGCCGCCGCGGCCCCCGTCCGCATGGAAGCCGACATCCTCGCCCATCTGCCGGCGGACTGGCGGAACTGGAACGCCCTGTCGCGCGCCCAGATCGTGGAAATGGACAGCTTCCTCACCCCCTACCTGCTGTCCAGCCAGGGCGACCGGGTGGCGATGGCCAACTCCATCGAGGTGCGCTACCCGTTCCTCGATCCGGACGTGGTGGAGTTCTGCAACGCGCTGCCGCCGCGCCTGAAGATGCTCGGCCTGCGCGACAAGCTGCCGCTGCGCCGTCTCGCCAAGGGCCTGCTGCCGGCCGAGATCGGCCAGCGGCCGAAGCGTCCCTACCGCGCGCCGATGACCACCGCGCTGTTCGGGCCGGACGCGCCGGAGTACGTGCGGGACCTGCTCTCCGAAACGATGCTCGCCCGCTACGGGCTGGCCGACACCGCCGGCGCGCTGGCGCTGGCCGGCAAGGCGCACCGCCAGGAGGGCCGCATGGCCGGCGAGCGCGAGGAGAT
Organism: Pseudomonadota bacterium; assembly: GCA_023412175.1. GTDB lineage: Bacteria > Pseudomonadota > Alphaproteobacteria > Azospirillales > Azospirillaceae > Azospirillum. Next base: position 3,196 of record JAEYOB010000584.1, read on the forward strand.
GGCTCTGGTCGGCGTCCTCACCCTGCAGATGCTGGCGCACGCCTACACCGACAGCTTCCACCAGCGCGCGGCGGAGCGGCTCGCCGCGCTGGAACGCGCACCGATCCACGTGCTCGAGGACCGGCTCCTCACGGATCCGGGCGGAGCGGACCACCGTCCGGCCGCGCACATGGCGTAAACGTCCCCGTTGACGGGCGGGGGCTATCCGAAACGCGAAAACCTGGGAAACATCATCATGACCAACAGCCAGACTGTGTTCGATCGCAGTGTTCTGGACATCGACTACGCCGCGGCGGCGCGCGAGATCGAGGAATCGATCCGCCACATCGTCGCCCTCGACCTGCGGCGCCAGGGTGTGGTGCTCGGCGTGTCGGGCGGCATCGACTCGGCGGTCTGCGCGACGCTCGCCGTCCGCGCCCTGGGGCCGGAGCGCGTGCGCCTGCTGCTGATGCCCGAGAAGGAGTCCTCGCCGGACAGCACCCGCCGCGGCCGCCTGCTGTGCGCGGGGCTGGGCGTCGAACCGGTCATGGAGAACATCACCGCCCCGCTCACCGCGCTCGGCTGCTACGAACGCCGCGACGCCGCCATCCGCCGGCTGTTCCCCGCGTTCGGCCAGGGGTGGAAGCAGAAGATCGGCCTTGCCGCGGGCCTGCTCGACCACGACCGCGTCAACTACTTCACCATCACCGTGGAATCGCCGGAGGGCGAGCGCCAGACCGCCCGCATGCCGGTCGACGTCTATCTGGAGGTGGTCGCCGCCACCAACTTAAAGCAGCGCGTGCGCAAGACCATGGAGTACACGCACGCCGATATGCTGAACTACGCCGTGCTCGGCACGCCGAACCGGCTGGAGTACGAGCTGGGCTTCTTCGTGCGCGGCGGCGACGGGCTGGCCGACCTGAAGCCGATCGCGCATCTCTACAAGACGCAGGTCTACGCCATGGCCGCCCATCTCGGTGTGCCCGAGGACATCCGCAACCAGGCGCCGAGCACCGACACCTACACCCTGGAGCAGAGCCAGGAGGAGTTCTACTACGCCCTGCCCTACGACCAGCTCGATCTGGCGCTGTGCGCCTACGGCAACGGCGTGCCGGAGGAGGACGCGGCGAAGGGGCTGGGCATCGCGCCGGAGCAGGTGGCGCGCGTCTACAAGGACATCACGCTGAAGCGGCGCACCTCGGCCCGCATCCTGCGCGATGCGGTGCTGGTGCAGGAGGTCGAGGTCGAAGGGACGCCCGCATGAGCGTCGTCGCCTGGGCACAGCGCGGCATCGCCCGGTACGAGCCGCCCGACCGCCCGGACCTGGAGACCTTCCAGCGCGACCATTTCGGCGACGGGGCCCTGCAACTCGACCGCGCGCACTTCCAGTGGGCGTTCGAGGATGTGCCGGTCCCCGACCCCGAAGGGGTCCAGTTCTGGGTGTGCAAGCGCAACGGCGCCGTCGTCGGCCAGCAGGCCGGCATCCCCTTTCGCCTGAAGGCGGGCGACCGGGTGTGCCGCGCCTCCTGGGCCATCGACCTGATGGTGGCGCCGGCGTGGCGTCTGCGCGGCGTCGGCCCGGCGCTGTCGGAGACCCACTCCACCGCCAGCGAGGCCGCCGTCGCCATCGGCATCAGCGACGCGGCGTACAAGGCGTACAAGCGGGGCGGCTGGTTCGACCTGGGCGGACTCGCCACCTTCGTCCGGGTGATCGACCTGCCGCGCTGCGTGCAGGCC
>JAEYOB010000612.1 GCA_023412175.1 Pseudomonadota bacterium
TCCGCCGCTGAAGGCCGCCGGCTTCCTGACCCGCGACGCCCGCGTCGTCGAGCGTAAGAAGTACGGCCGCGCGAAGGCGCGCCGCAGCTTCCAGTTCTCGAAGCGCTAACCCGCACGCGGTCTCTGCACAGCACGGTTACAGGCAGGGGGCGTCCCACGCGGGGCGCCCCCTTTCTGTTTGTCCAATTCTCGTCTCGACAGGGAATCACCATGGCCAACAACGTCACTCCCGTCCGGATCGGCATCCTCGGCGCCAGCGGCTACACCGGCGCAGACCTCGTGCGCATGCTGCTGCGCCATCCGGCGGCGGAGATCCGCGCGCTGACCGCCGAGCGTCAGGCCGGCAAGTCGATGGCCGAGGTGTTCCCGCACCTCCAGCACTACAAGCTGCCCGACCTCGTGAAGATCGAGGCGGTCAACTGGGACCAGCTCGACGTGGTGTTCTGCGCCCTGCCGCACGGCACCACGCAGGAGATCGTCGCCGGCATCCCCAACGGCATCAAGGTGGTGGACCTCTCCGCCGACTTCCGCCTGTCCGATCCGCACGCCTACGCCGAGTGGTACGGCCATGAGCACCGGGCGGTCGAGTTGCAGAAGGAGGTCGCCTACGGCCTGACCGAGCTGAACCGGCAGGGGGTGCGCAAGGCGCGCGTCGTCGCCAACCCCGGCTGCTACCCGACCTGCTCGCTGCTGCCGCTGGCGCCGCTGCTGCTGGAGGAGATGATCGAGCCGGGCGGCATCATCATCGACGCCAAGTCCGGCGTTTCCGGCGCCGGCCGCGACGCCAAGCAGCAGAACCTGTTCACCGAGGTGTCGGAGGGCTTCAACGCCTATGGCGTCGGCCACCACCGCCACATGCCGGAGATCGAGCAGGAGCTGCGGCTGGCCGCCGGCCGGCCGGTCACGGTGTCGTTCACCCCGCACCTCGTGCCGATGAACCGCGGCATGATGACGACGATCTACGTCCGCATGGCCGAGGGCGTCAGCGCCGAGGACCTGCGCGAGGAACTGACGAAGAAGTACGAGGGCGAGCCGTTCGTCGCCGTCACCGCGCCGGGCGTGGCGCCGGCGACCCGGCACGTGCGCGGTTCCAACCACAACCTGATCGGCGTCTTCGCCGACCGCACGCCGCGCGGCGCCATCATCGTGTCGGTCATCGACAATCTGGTGAAGGGCGCTTCGGGGCAGGCGATCCAGAACATGAACGTCATGCTCGGCCTTGGCGAGACGACGGGCATCGACCAGGCCCCGCTGTTCCCGTAAGCGTTCCCAGAGGAGGGGAGGGACCCATGCCCGCCATCATCCGGCCCTATCGCGATATTCTGCCGAAGATCGACCCGACGGCCTTCATCGCCGAGACCGCCACCGTCATCGGCGACGTCGAGATCGGGCCGGAGAGCGGCGTCTGGTACGGCTGCGTGCTGCGCGGCGACGTCAACGAGATCCGAATCGGCGCGCGCACCAACATCCAGGACGGCACGGTCATCCATGTCGCGCGCGCCGGGCAGGGGACCTACATCGGCGACGACATCACCGTCGGCCACATGGCGCTGCTGCACGCCTGCACGCTGGAGAGCGGCTGTTTCGTCGGCATGAAGGCCTGCGTGATGGACGGGGTCCTTGTCGAGTCGGGGGCGATGGTCGCCGCGGGAGCCCTTGTGACCCCTGGAAAGCGCGTGAAGAGCGGCTGGCTGTGGGCTGGGGCGCCGGCCCGGCCGGTTCGCGAGCTCAGTCAAGAGGATTTGTCCTATTTTCCTGTGTCTTCAAGGCAATACTCGGAGCTTGCGAAGGAGTACCGTGGCGCTTGAGGCTGGCTTAACCCCGATCGTTCGGTGTAGTCTGCAACCGGTGTCTCAGCCATTCCGCGGTGTTGAACGGCGGTGGCTAGGGCTTCCGGAGGAATAGGAAGGAACGACCTGTTCCATTAATTTGTTTGGGAAGCGCCGCCCAGGCGCGCTGAATCTTCAATCGGTGGGCCGGGCGGTGTTCCGACGGTATGCACCACCACGGGATGCGATCTCGAAACGGGAGTGAGGGAGCAATGAAGAGGTTTATTTCCGGTCTGGCCATGGTGCCGGCCGTCATCGTCGCTGGCGGCCTGCTGGCTTCGCCGGCCATGGCCCAGGCCGAGGCCAAGGAATGGTGCAACCCGGTGATCGGCTGGGGCAACGTGCCGGTCCGCACGGCGGACGGCGGCTACGCCATCCACCAGGGCAGCTTCGGGTGCCCGCCGGCCGTCACGACCACGCAGACGGCCCCCGTCGGTGGCCTGCAGCGCGAGTACCTGGTGTTCTTCGACTGGGATAAGTCGAACATCACCCCGGCCGCCGACCGCGTCCTGAGCGACATGGTCACCTCGGCCAAGGGCCAGCCGGTCCGCGTCCGCGTCGTCGGCCACACCGACACCTCGGGCAAGCCGAGCTACAACCAGAAGCTCTCGATTCGCCGCGCCGAGTCGGTGAAGCGCGTCCTGGTCGCCAAGGGCGTCCCGGCCGGTGCCATCACCACCGAGGGCAAGGGCGAGAGCGAGCTGCTGGTCCGCACCGGCGACAACGTGCGCGAGCCGTCGAACCGCCGTGCGCAGGTCCTGCCGACCGTCGCTCCGACGTCGTAAGGTCCGCGGCACGCCGCAAAGAGGAAAGGCCCCGGAATTTCCGGGGCCTTTTCTTTGCCTGGACGTCTTTGCCCGGATGATCGCGCCGGATCCCCACCCCCGCCGGGCGGGAGTGGGGGCCGGGGCTTTCGTCAGACGACACGCGTCTTCACGTAGGAGCCCGGCGCCTCGTCCAGGGGCTTCAGCTTGCCCTTGGCCGGATCGCGGGCCGGAACCTTGCCGTTGGCGAAGCCTTCGACCCACGCCTGCCACTCCGGCCACCAGGAACCGGGGGTCTGCTTGGCGTCCTTCAGCCAGGCGTCCGTGTCCTTCGGCAGCTTGGCGTTGGTCCAGTAGCAGTACTTCTCGGCCGCCGGCGGGTTGACGACGCCGGCGATGTGGCCCGACGCCGCCAGCACGAACTTGATCGGGCCGGTGAACAGCTGGGTGCCCTGGTAGGTGGACTTCCACGGCGCGATGTGGTCCTCGCGGGTGGACAGGAAGAAAGCCGGCGTCTTGACCTTGCGCAGGTCGATCGGCTCGCCCTTCAGCGTCACGCCGCCCGGCTGGCACAGCAGGTTCTTCTGGTACATGGCGCGCAGGTAGAAGCTGTGCATCGCGGCCGGCATGCGCGTGGAGTCGCTGTTCCAGTACAGCAGGTCGAACGGGAACGGGTCCTTGCCGAGCAGGTAGTTGTTCACCACGAACGACCAGATCAGGTCGTTGGCGCGCAGCATGTTGAAGGTGGTCGCCATCTTGGCGCCGTCGAGATAGCCCTTCTCGGCCATCTGGCCTTCGATGAAGTTGAGCTGCTCCTCGTCGATGAAGACGGAGAGCTCGCCGGCCTCGGAGAAGTCCATCATGGTGGTGAAGAAGGTTGCCGACTTGATGCGGTCATCCTTCCTGGCCGCCATGTAGGCCAGCGTCGAGCCGAGCAGCGTGCCGCCCAGGCAGTAGCCGATGGCGTTGACGTCCTTCTCGCCGGTCTGCTTCTCGATGGCGTCGAGCGCGGCCAGCACGCCCTCGGTCATGTAGTCCTCGAAGGTCTTCTGCGCCAGCGTCTCGTCCGGGTTGACCCAGGACAGCATGAAGACGGTGTGGCCCTGGTCCACCGCCCACTTCACGAAGCTGTTCTTCTCGCGCAGGTCGAGGATGTAGAACTTGTTGATCCACGGCGGCACGATCATCAGCGGCCGCTTGGCGACGTCCGGCGTGGTCGGCGTGTACTGGACGAGCTGCATCAGGTCGGTCTGGAAGACCACCTTGCCCGGCGTCATCGCGATGTTCTTGCCGACCTGGAAGGCGTCGTAGTCGGTCATGGAGATGCGCAGCTCGCCCTTGCCGCGCTCCAGGTCCTTCAGCAGGTGCTCCAGGCCCTTGACCAGATTCTCGCCGCCGCTCTCGATGGTCGTGCGCAGCACCTCCGGGTTCGTCATGACGAAGTTGGAGGGCGCCATCGCGTCCACGAACTGGCGGGTGTAGAAGTCCACCTTCTTGGCGGTGTGCTCGTCGAGGCCCTGAACGTCGTTGACGGTGGACTGCATCCACCGGGCGCTCAGCAGGTAGGACTGCTTGATGAAGTCGAACAGCGTGTTCTCGTCCCAGGCCGAATCCTTGAACCGGCGGTCGTCCTTGGCGGGGGCGATGACCGGCTCGGCCTCCTGGCCCAGCAGGCGCTGCGTCGTGCGCTGCCACAGGGTCAGGTAATCCTGCCACAGCGTCATCTGCGCCTTCATCAGCTTGGCCGGGTCGGCCATCATGCGCTTGGTCATCTCGAGGAAGGCGTGGCCGACGCCCATGGGATCCGGATTGGCGGTGCCGACGCCATCCGCCGACTGGCGCGACAGGAAATCGGTGACGAGCTTCTGGCTCTGCTCGGCGATGCGGGTCATCGCCCGCGACAGTTCGACGGGATCGGGCAGCTTCACATCCGGGGCCTGATTTTCGGCCATGACGCAGTCCTTTATCGTATCGTTTGGGCTTCAGGGGCGACGATCTGAGGTTTATACAGTGCCATGCGGATTTTGAAACCGGCATAGTGTTTTTCCGGCGACCACTACCGGGGGCTGCGGCACTCATACACCTCCGGTATGAAGATTTTATGTCGTTCGGCCGGTTGCAAGGCTAGCCTAAAGGCCAGTTTTCAGGGAGTGTACGGAATGGCTGAGAACAACAGGTTCACCGGTTACGGCCGGGCGGCGTTCGTTGCGGCGGCGCTGCTGGCGCTGGCCGGGTGCAGCGACCGTGTGCTCGACACGGGATTGGTCGGCTCGGTCACCGGCGGGGGGCCGCCGCCCGACGCGCCGAGCCCGGTGCGCGGCATGTCCGGCGAGAGGACGACCTATCCGAACCTGGCGACGGTTCCCGGCCGCCCCACCGACGTGCCCTCGGTGGCGCAGCGCCAGAAGGACATCGCCACGCTGGAGCAGGAGCGCGCGCAGGCGCGCGGCACCGCCAAGGCGCTGGAGGAGAAGTACAAGCCGGTGGCGGTGCCGCCGCCGGCCAGGGTGTCGCCGGGGAAGAGCGGCTGAAGGCGCGCAGGCTTGCTCATTCCGCCCGCCGCCGGCCATGGCAAACGCAACCTGCACAATGCGGCTGCGCGAAATTTGCCTCGCTAATCGGCCGGCGCGGCGGTAGATAGGGGGTCCCGGTCCGCTCGCCTTTTCTGGTCCTGCCCGCGGCCGGCGAGGTCTCGGAGCGTCCATGAGCGATTCGTCTGAATTCCACCGCATCAAGCGCCTGCCGCCCTACGTCTTCGCGGAAGTCAACGCCATGAAGGCGCGCGCCCGCGCCGCCGGCGAGGACATCATCGACTTGGGGATGGGCAACCCCGACCAGCCCACGCCGCAGCACATCGTCGACAAGCTGGTCGAGACCGTCCAGAACCCGAAGACGCACCGCTATTCCAATTCGCGCGGCATCCCTGGCCTGCGCCGGGCGCACGCCGCCTATTACAAGCGGCGCTTCAACGTCGACCTCGACCCCGAGACCGAGACCATCGTCACCATCGGGTCCAAGGAAGGCTTGGCCAACCTCGCCAACGCCATCACCAGCCCGGGCGACACCATCCTGGTGCCGAACCCCAGCTACCCGATCCATCCCTTCGGCTTCGTGCTGGCCGGCGCCTCGATCCGCCATCTGCCGGTCGGCACCGAGGGCGGCAAGTCGCCCGACCTCGACGCCTTCATGAACCAGCTGGAGCGCGCCACCCGGCACAGCGTTCCGAAGCCGCTGGCGCTGGTGCTGAACTACCCGTCGAACCCGACGGCGCAGGTGGTCGGCCTGGACTTCTACCGGCCGATCGTCGAGTTCTGCCGCAAGCACCAGATCTACATCCTGTCCGACCTGGCCTACTCCGAGATCTTCTTCGAGGGCGAGCCGCCGCCGTCGATCCTGGAGATCCCCGAGGCGCGCGAGGTCGCCATCGAGTTCACCTCGATGTCGAAGACCTACAGCATGGCCGGCTGGCGCATCGGCTTCGCGTCGGGCAACAAGCGGCTCATCGCGGCGCTGGCGCGCATCAAGTCGTACCTGGATTACGGCGCCTTCACGCCGATCCAGGTCGCCGCCGCGCACGCGCTGAACGGTCCGCAGGACTGCGTCGAGCAGATCCGCCAGATGTACAAGCAGCGCCGCGACGTGCTGATCGAGGGGCTGGCGCAGGCCGGCTGGCAGGTGCCGAGCCCCGCCGCCTCCATGTTCGCCTGGGCGCCCATCCCGCCGCAGTTCGCCCACCTCGGCTCGCTGGAGTTTTCCAAGCTGCTGATGCAGGAGGCCAAGGTGGCGGTGTCGCCGGGCATCGGCTTCGGCGAGTACGGCGACGGCCACGTCCGCCTGGGCCTCGTGGAGAACGTCCACCGCATCCGGCAGGCCACCCGCAACATCAAGGAGTTCTTCCGCTCCAACGCCGCCGGCGGCGCGTCGAGCCAGGATCCCGAGGTGCGCAAACAGCTTTTGAAAGAGGCAGGTCTCCCGTGACGGCTCCCCTCAAGATCGCGGTCGCCGGCCTGGGCACGGTCGGCGCCGGTGTGCTCAAGGTGCTGGCCGAGCACGGTGCGCTCATCGAGCAGCGGTGCGGACGCCGCATCCAGGTGACGGCGGTCAGCGCCCGCGACCGCTCCAAGGACCGCGGCGTCGATCTGTCGAACGTCCGCTGGTTCGAGGACCCGGTCGCCATGGCGGCGGCGCCCGACGTCGATGTGGTGGTCGAGCTGATCGGCGGTTCCGACGGGGCGGCCAAGGCCACCGTCGAGACGGCGCTGGAAACCGGCCGCCACGTGGTCACCGCCAACAAGGCGCT
>JAEYOB010000658.1 GCA_023412175.1 Pseudomonadota bacterium
CCCTGACGCCCTATCAAGGCCAGAACGGTCCGCACGAAAACCGCCAGCCCTATCTCGTCCTGGGCTACTACATCGCCGTTCAGGGCGAATTTCCGATGAGGCAGTGACCGTTCGGGGAAGCACCCAAGGGCGCCCCCACTCCCTTCCAACCCACTCCGACAAGCCGACATGACCTCCACGCCCCTGCCCGCCGTGCCCGAGCCTCTGGTTGCGCTCGGAGTCACCCTGCGCCTGCGCTGCGAAGACGATGACGCCTTTCTGCGCCAAGTCTACTACGCCTACCGCTGGGAGGAACTGACGCTGACCGACTGGCCCGAGGAGGCGCGCATCGCCTTCCTCGACCAGCAATACAATTTTCAGCGCATCCATTATGACCGGAACTATCCGGCTGCCGTCTGGGGCATCGTCGAGGTCGCGGGGGAACCGGCGGGACGGCTTTATCTTCAATACGCCGGGCAGGATCTCCGCATCATCGACGTGGCCTTCCTGCCGCCGTTCCGCAATCAGGGCATCGGCACCGGCCTGCTGACCGCGGTGCAGGAGCTTGCGCGCGGCTTGAGCGCCACCAAGGCCAGCATCCATGTGGAGCAGAACAACCCGGCGCTGCGCCTTTATCAACGGCTTGGCTTCGAGATCGTTCTGCCCCGCCCCCCCTATTACCTCCTAGAATGGCCAATCAATTGAACACGGCCTCGTAAACGAACGTGCCATCCGGTTGCCGGCGCGTCGGCGTCAGCAGCAACCGGATTGGCCCGATCGTGCTGTTCTCCAGCAGATAGCTGTGTTGTCCCAGCATCACCTTGGTGTTCGCACCGACAAAATGCAGGAAGAACCCCGGCGGAAAGCCTGGAAGCTGGATCCGCGCCGGGACCGCATCCGTCAGCGTCAGCGTGTCGCTATGATCAGGATAACAAAGATGGAAGTGTTGCCCGACACAAGGCAAAAAATCATCAATGGTATAGCGTCGATCCATGAGCGAAGGCTCCGGTTTGCAAAGTGACGGACATCCCTCAACAGCGATGAATGCCGCAGCAAGGCGATTAATAATCAGAAGCATGCAATCACAATGATAACGCGCATTCCTTCCATCATCAAGAAAAACAACCAGCGCGAATAATATACATGACGGGCGCCAAGGATTTTTGCCATTGACCCGCCCCTACATGGGACACCGGAGACTATGATGGCGGAACACCGTCCGGTGGCTTCTTTTCGGTCTGGCGGAGCATGGCGGAGCCGGGCTGGACAGCAGCCGGCACCATTGGCCGGCAGGTTCGTCGGCATGAGCCCGGACACCGCGCGCGACGTCCGCCGGCGGGACGCGCCGGACATGCACGACCGCGTTCTGAAGGCGCTCGGGAGAGGTTAACGGGGATGTTAACGGATGTAGAAACCGCGGTGCGACTGGGAAACTGGCGGACCCGGCGGGATTCGAACCCACGACCTCTGCCTTCGGAGGGCAGCGCTCTATCCAGCTGAGCTACGGGTCCAGCGACAGCGGAGGCGCACCATAGCGCAACACTCCGCCGGAGCAAACACTTAAAATCGTCCGATGCTCACGCTCAGCTGTTCGGCTTACCGTCGGCCAATCGGCTCTTGTAGCCCTTGAGGAACTTCTGGAAGACGTCCACCTCGGCGACGCGCGAGCGGATGGTGTTGACGTCGATAAGGCCGGTCGCCTGCTCCGGCCGCGTCAGCACCCGGAAGGCGTCGGCATCCGCGCCCTTGTCCATGGCACCGCCGAACTCCTTGCGCAACTGCGCCAGACCGGTGCCGTCGCCGGCCAGCGCCAGCGCTACCGCACGGTTCAGCACGAGCTGCGAACGCTCCGGCTCCAGAGGCTGGCCGGCGGCCGGCGGCTGGCCGATCACCTTGCCGAGCGCCACCGCGGCGTGGCCCCACTTCTGCGCCCGCCACGCCATGTCGATGCGCAGCAGGTTCGATTCCTTGGTGTCGTCCTGGGCCAACAGTTGCAGCGCGTCGTCGCCGCGGCCCATCTGGTCCAGCGCCTTGGCCTGCATCAGGCGGCGTTCGCCGGCCAGTTCCGCCGGCATGTCCGGAACGTTGCTGATCTCCAGCGCCTTCAGCGCCTCCGCCGGCTTGTTGTCGAGCAGGCGCACGGTGGCGAGGCGCGTGCCGACATACGCCTTGTCCGTCCCGGCCAGACGGTATTCGGTCTGGTACTGCAGCAGGTCTGCGGCGCGGTCGAGGAAGTCGATCTGGATGAGCCGCTCGGCCAGTTGGCGGATGATCTCGTCGCCGGCCAAGCCGACCGGCGTCAGCTCGCGGAACTGGTCGTAGAGCTTCAACGCCTCCATCGTCGGCATGCGCGCCGCGCCGTCCTTGTAGAGGTCGGCAAAGGTCCGTGCCATGTCCTTGGTGATCTTCTCCGCCCGCGGGCCGTCGCCGACCAGCGCCGCGGTGTCCTTCATGGTGTTGAAGCCCTCGGCGAACTGGCCGGCGGCCACCTGCGTCTCGCCGAGCCGCTGGCGGATCGCCATCTCCAGGTCGTCGCCGCGCCAGGTGAAGGTCAGTCCGGCCAGCCGCTCGGCCGCCGCGGCGGGCGAAGTCTTGCCCTCCGCCAGCTCCAGGTTGATCAGCGCCAGACCCGCCTTGGCCCGGTAGTAGCGGTCGAGGCTGTTGAACGCCTTGCTGAGCGCCTCGTGGGCGCGGGCCGTATCGCCCTGCTGGCGCGCCAGCTCGCCGCGCAGGTACTGGATGTCGGGCCGCTCCTCGGAATCGGGGCCGATGCGCGCCTCGATGCGGTCGAGCAGGCGTTTGGCCTCGGCGGTCTCACCGACGTGCAGCGCCGACTCGGCGGCCAGCGTCGCCAGCCGGCTCAGCAGCGGCTCGGGATACTTGTTGAGGATGGCCGACGCCGCCTTGAAACCGCGCGCCGCCGGTGGCCAGTCGTCGCGCTGGGCGGCGATGGCGGCGCGCCACAGCCCGGCCTCGGCGTTGTCGGCCAGCGCCGGATGGCCGAGATCCTCGGACGCGCCCTCCAGGTCGCCGGACAGCACACGCGAAGCGCCACGCAGCGCCCGGAACTCGGCCCAGCCGTCCAGGTCCGGCTGCGCCGATTGCAGCACGTCCAGCATGCCCTGCGCCTCCGCCCCCATGCCATTGGCGAAATGGAAGCGCGCGAGATCGAGCTGGGCGCGCGGACGCTCGCTGTCCGGCGCCTCGGCGATGGCGAGCTGAAGCGCCTGACGGGCGTCGGTGTACTTCTCCGGACCGCCGTGCTGCCACGCCTCAGGGTCGAACAGGCGCTTGTTGTTGAGGCGCGGCGTAGTCTCCACCGGGGGCGGGGCCAGACCGGGCGAAGCGCCGCCATGCGGCGGCGGAGATGCCGACGGACCGGAAGCCTGGGCCTGGGCGACGGCGGTGCGGCTGCCCAGGTCGGAGGTCGGCGAGAGATGCAGGCCGCCGGCCGCGGTCACCTCGACGCCCTCCTTGACCGGGCGCACGGACACGGCATCGGCGACCGGGCGCACGGCAACGCCCTGGAAAGAGGGCAGCACCTCCAGATCGGCGTAGCGGTGCAATTCGGTGACCGCCTGACCGGGCCGCGGCAGCGGCACCACGTGCAGCCGGTCGCCCACCTCGGGGTCGGTGAGCTGCACGACGTTCGCCGCGTCCAGCGCCCGCACCACGATGCGCGCGCCCAGCAGGAAGTCGGGTTCACTGTCAATGCGCAGGTCCTCGGCCGGCGGCGCGGTCAGCCGGGTCATTGGCACCACGCGCCAGACGGTGCCCTGCCGCTCGACCTGCGGCCAGATGAACGGGCCGATGCGGGTTCGGAAGGCGCTGCCGCCGGTGGCCGGGACCGGCTCGATCGCACCGACCTGCTCGGCGCCGGGGCCGACGACGGAACCGGCACCGATGGGCATCGGCCGGTCGAAGATCACGTAGAGGTAGCCGGCGCGCGGGTAGACCGCGGCGGCGGCTGGGCCGCCGGCATCGAACACAAGCACCGGCCCCTTCTCGCGCTCCACCGGCTTCGCCGGCGATGCGGTGACCGGCGGCAGGGTGGGTG
>JAEYOB010000684.1 GCA_023412175.1 Pseudomonadota bacterium
GTGCGAGACCGGCGTCAGCATCATCTTCTTCGACTTCGAGGGCGGCGACGAGATGACCCCTATCCGCGGCACCGGCACGGCCGAACTGGCCGAGGATGGGAGCCTTGAGGTTGAAATCAGCATCCACCACGGCGACGAGATCCAGATCAAGGCTCAGCGCTGGTAGTTTTTCAGCAGCCTGATAGCATTACAGTTGCGTCCCGCGCCTGTGGGCCTCGTTGGCGATGGCCTGATGGCATCGTCTCCAAGTCGACCACGCAATGACGGCGGCGGGCTCGATCCGCCTCTGGGTTAGGTGGTCGGCAACACGACGGATCTCCTGCATCGACCAACGGACCATGGGCGGGGAACTTTCCTCGCCGTTTTGGGAGGGGCGGCGAGAGCATCGGCCTTGTGCCGGACCACGGCCAGCAGGGCGAAGGCGAGCATCACCGGTGAGACGTGCCGGTGCCAGCCGTTGCCAACTCCGCGTCTCGTTGTGGTCCAACCCGAGTTCATTCTTGGCCGTCTCGAAGGCGTCCTCGATGGACCAGTGCTGCTCCTCGACGCGGACCAGCGTGTCCATCGGCGTGCCGTGCCGGCATCGGGTCGTGAAGAAGGCCAGTTCCCCGTCAACGGGGCGTCGCCGCACCAGCAGCCCGCGCGTCCACAGGCCCAGACCGGGCGGCGCCCCGAGCATCTCAAGATCGAGGTCGGCCAGTTCCAGGTAGGCCCAGTCGTAGAGCCGCGGCCCCTTGGTGCCATTGCCCGCCGGCAAACGAGCCCAGTTCTCCGCCGGCAGCGCCTTGGCGATCTCCTCGGCGGTGCCGGACACCGACAGGGTCGGGCTCCAGGAGGTGAAATGGTGGCTGCCGGTCACGCCGAGCACGTAGCCTTTGCCGGCACGGCGCAACGCCATCTCCAACTCGCCAACTGAACCGCTCCGGGTTTTCCGGAGGCCCCGTTTCTTGAGAGGATGGGGTCATCATGACGAAAGCGGCATCACGCAAATACGCTCCTGAAGTCCGCGAACGCGCGGTTCGGATGGTGTTCGAGCACGCGGGGGATCATGCCTCGCAGTGGGCGGCGATCGGCTCGATCGCGGCGAAGATCGGCTGCACATCGGAGACGCTGCGGGGCTGGGTCCGGCAGGCCGAGCGCGACCAAGGCAAGCGCTCCGGTGCGACGACGGACGAGCAGGAACGGATCAAGGCGCTGGAGCGCGAGAACCGAGAGCTTCGCCAGGCGAACGAGATCCTGCGCAAGGCGTCGGCGTATTTCGCCCAGGCGGAACTCGACCGCCCGTTTCGGAAATGATCGCCTTCATCGACGCGCACCGCGCCGTCCACGGGGGCGAGCCGATCTGCAGGGTGCTGCCGATCGCCCCGTCGACCTACCGCGCCCACGCCGCCCGGCGGGCCGATCCGTCCAAGGTGTCGGCCCGTTCGCGAAACGACGCGGAGTTGAGTTTGGCTATTTGACGGGTCTGGAATGAAAACTTCCAGGTCTATGGGGTCCGGAAAGTCTGGCGGCAGTTGCGGCGAGAAGAGATCGACGTCACTCGCTGCACGGGGGCCCGGCTGATGCGTCGGATGGGCCTGAAGGGGGCGACGCGGGGCAAGGCGGTGCGCACCACGATCGGCGACCGCGCCACATCATGCCCGGCCGACCGGGTGAACCGCCAGTTCCAGGCACCCCGCCCGAATGCCTTGTGGGTCGCGGATTTCACCTACGTCGCGACGTGGCAAGGCTTCGTCTATGTGGCCTTCGTCATCGACACCTTCGCCCGCCGCATTGTCGGCTGGCGGGTGTCGCGCACCGCCCACGCCGGCTTCGTCTTGGATGCCCTGGAGCAAGCGCTTCACGATCGTCGGCCGGCCAAGGGCAGCGGTCTCATTCATCACTCGGACCGTGGGGCGCAATATGTTGCCATTCGGTACACGGAACGCCTGACCGAAGCCGGCGTCGAACCTTCCGTCGGCAGCGTCGGTGACAGCTACGACAACGCCCTGGCCGAAACCATCAACGGCCTCTACAAGACCGAGGTAATCCGGCGCCGCGGACCATGGCGCACCCTGGAGGCCGTCGAGTTCGCCACTCTGGAATGGGTCGACTGGTTCAACAACCGGCGCCTCCTCGAACCCATCGGTAACATCCCTCCCGTCGAGGCCGAAGCACGCTACTATGCTCAAACCGAGGGCGTCGCCATGGCGGCGTGACTCAAACCAAATGGCCTCCGGACAACCCGGAGCGGTTCAAACACCATAGACGCTGTCGGCCGCCACCCAGGCGAACGGCACCTCGGCGTCGACCGCCTGGCGCACCATGGCCGCGGCGATATTCGGCTTGGTGGCGAAGCGCACATCCTCCGGCACGTAGGCCTTCGAGGCGGTCCGGGTTGCCGGTCCAGCCCTTGGGCAAATAGAGCCGCCGGTCTGGCAGTTGGTGATCTTGCCCGCCGAGCCGGTGTACTGGCGTCCGATGCCGCAGGACGCCTTG
This sequence comes from Pseudomonadota bacterium, assembly GCA_023412175.1. Taxonomy (GTDB): domain Bacteria; phylum Pseudomonadota; class Alphaproteobacteria; order Azospirillales; family Azospirillaceae; genus Azospirillum. The sequence continues at coordinate 2,479 of JAEYOB010000684.1, forward strand.
CCCCGCTTGGGGAAGCCGGTCCCGTCGATGACCAGCGTGGCGCCGGGCTCGGTCAGGGCATCGAGCGCATAGTCGCGGACCACGTCGCGCAGCGCGTCGGCATCCCGGGAGGTGCGGCCGAGCACCGCCTGCTGGCGCCAGGGGCCCGTGTCGTCCGCGGTCTCGGCGCGCATCCACCCGGTCTTGCGCCGCTCCGATCCGAGCAGCCCGTCCAGGAACGCGCCGGCCGCCGCCGCCGTGCTCGGTTGCAGAAAACAAGGGGGTGCAGCTGAGCCTTGGCACCGCGCAGTTCGTCTGACCAGAGCCCCGGCAGGTCCTCGACGGCGACACCCGACATGGCAACCTCCCAAAGCCTGGGTCAACAGGAGGGAGGCCCATTACGGCATCTAGGCGCTACGCTCCGTCGCCCTGGCTGGGGCGCCCTGGCCGGGTTCGGACCCGGTTAGGACTCCCGGGTCCTCAATGCACCGTCGTCGGCCGCCCGCAGCCGCCGGGGCGGCTGCGGATGGAGGTCAGGCAGAAGGCGTGCCAGCACAGGTCCACCATGGCGGCCGGCACCTCCTCGGTGTCGTAGCCGGCCATGGCGTAGGTGCCCGACGCGTGCGCCATGGCGGCGCCGATGGCGTTGGCGCTCAGCCCGGTGGCCGCGCCGACCAGCGCCAGCGTCTGGCCCAGCGCCCCGGCGTCCAGCCGGACGGAGGCCGGCGCCACGGTCATCTCCAGCGTCTCGCCGCGCAGGCGGCCGACCGCCACATAGGCTTCCAGCAGATCGTCGCGGTCCTCCGGCCGCAGCACGGCGGCGACCACGCGGCTGTCCGAGAGGCGGCCCACGCCGTCGAACTCGAACACCACCGCGCGCTCCGACAGCCGGGCGTCGGCGAGGATGGCGGCCTTGCCGGACAGCGGGCCGGCGGAAATCCGCGCCGCCTCCTCGAACATCTCGGGGCTGCCGCCGCCCTCGGTGTGGACGACCAGCGGCCCCTCGGTCACCGCCACGGTCGCCAGCAGGCGCGCCATGAAATCGACCGTGGTCGCCGGCCCGTCGCCCTCGTCGCCCTGGAGGAGGTCGGTGCCGCGGCGGAGCATGATCTCTGCGAAGCTGAACTCGTTGTCCAAAATGCTGTCTCCTGAAACTCGCGGCGGACGCTAGCGCAGCGTGGGCACCTGAAAAAGCGAAAAGGCCAAAGGCGAAAAAGACCCAAAAGCGAAAAGGCTGGACCTGCGTCCAGCCTTTTCGGTCTCCGCGAACGGAGGCTTCCGGCGGTATCCCCATCCCTGGGGTCTCGCGCAAGACGTAGCCGCCGGCTGTGCGTCTGCGCACGAGCAACCCACCTCAGTGGGTCCGCTCACGTGGTCCGTGCCTGTAACGACCACGGCCACAGGGCAAACAGTGCGCCTGTGACACAAAGGAGTCAAACGCGCGGAAGTCGTAGTTTACCCCGTCTGCCCGACGGCTGCGGTCACGGTGGTGCGCAGCCACGCGTGCTCGGCATCGTCGCGCCGCCGCTCGTGCCAGAGCTGCGTCATGCTGAAGGATCCCAGGTCGAGCGGCGGTTCCAGCACCTGCACATCGGCCCGGCCGGCCAGCCATTGGGCCAGCCGGAGGGGCAGGGTGACGACCAGATCGGTCTCGGCGACGATCAGCGGCGCGGCCAGGAAGTTCGGCACGCGCAGCGCGATGCGGCGCGCCAGACCCAGCCGGGCCAGCGCCTCGTCCACGGTGCCGGGGCTGCGGTCGTCGCGGATGGTGATCAGCGCGTGGCGCAGCCCGGCATAGACCTGCGGGGTCAACGGCCCGGTCAGCGCCGGGTGGCCGCGGCGCATCAGGCAGGCGAAGCGTTCGGTCATCACCGTGTTGCCGTAGAACCCGGCCGGCACATCGGGAAAGTTGCCGATGGCGAGGTCCAGTTCGCCGGCTTCCAGTTCGGCCAGCGTCGTGGCGCGCGGCGGCGCCAGCACGATGTCCAGTCCCGGCGCCTCCCGCTCCAGCCGGCGCAGCAGCGCGGGCAGCAGCAGGATGCTCAGATAGTCTGGCATGGCGATGCGTGCCGTGTCGCGCATCCGTGCCGGGTCGAAGGACGGCGCCTGGACGATCCGCCCGACCTCCGCCAGCACGGCACGCAGCCGGGGGGCCAGCGCCTCGGCGCGCGGCGTCGGAACCAGGCCGGCCGAGGTGCGCACCAGCAGCCGGTCGCCGAACAGCGCGCGCAGCCGGCCGAGCGCCCGGCTCATGGCCGGCTGGCTGAGGCCGACGCGCTCGGCGGCGCGGGTGACGCTGCGCTCCGCCAGCAGCGCATCCAGCGCCACCAGCAGGTTGAGGTCGATTCCAGCCAAATTCACTTCACGCATGCGGTCAATATCAACCATGCATGAGCGTAATTCCACTCCCGGCGCTACCGTCCCGTCCAGGGCGCCGGAACGGCCGGCGCGGAACCGGGGGAGAGGACGCATGTACGTCGTGATGGGAGTCAGCGGAAACACGGGCGCGGTGGTGGCCGAGACGCTTCTGGCGCGCGGCGAGGCCGTGCGGGTGCTGGTGCGCAACGCCGCGAAGGCCGCGGCGTGGGCGGCGCGTGGCGTCGAGGTCGTCGAGGGCGACGTGAAGGACGCCGACGCGGTGGCGAGGGCGCGGGCCGGCGCCAGGGGGGCCTATCTGCTCGACCCGCCGGACTACGGGTCCAGCGACCCCATGGCCGACGCGGAGGCGGTCGGCGCGTCCTACGCCGAGGCGATCCGGCGCAGCGGCCTGCCGCACGCGGTGGTGCTGTCGTCCATCGGCGCGCAGCACCCGGACGGCACAGGCATCATCGGCACGCTGCACCGGCTGGAGGCGCTGGTTGGCGCTGCCGGGGCGCCGGTGACCATCCTGCGCGCCGCCTATTTCATGGAGAACTGGGGCACCGTGCTGGAAGCGGCGCTGGACCAGGGGGGGCTGCCCAGCTTCCTGCTGCCGCTGGAGCGTGCGCAGCCGATGGTGTCGGTCGCCGACATCGGCCGCACCGCCGCCGGCCTGCTGCTGGACGGCCCGCGCGGCGCGCGGGTGGTCGAGCTGTCCGGGCCGGCCGAGTACGCGCCGAACGACGTGGCGGAGGCCATCGGGACAGCCGCCGGGCGGACGGTGCAGGCG
>JAEYOB010000747.1 GCA_023412175.1 Pseudomonadota bacterium
CTGGCCGACTGGGCGGGCACAGAGATGGACGTGCCGCTGCGCGTCGGCATCGTCCCGGTGCGCGAACTGCTGGACGCCGGGCTGGATGTCATGGCGGCGCTGCAGGATTTCGGGCAGGGCAACGCCTTCGGGCATTTCCTCGGCTCCGGCATCGTCGCCGCAGAGACCTGGGTGAAGGGCGACCCGCAGCGGCAGATCGTTCCCCGTCCCGGTCCGCTGCCCGGTCTGGAAGGGCTGTCGTGCCGCTGGCGGCCGGTGCCGACCCGGCGCGGCACCATCCTGTGCATCATCGCCGACCCCGTTGCCTCCGGCCCCGCGGGGCTGGAGGTCATCACCCGCCTGCAAGCCGACATCGAGCGCGTCGTCCCGACCGAGAAGGCGGCACCGCTCGGCCATGGGGAACGGCTCCAGCTCCGCCTGCCCACGGCGGAGTCGCTGAGCGTCGAACTGCGGACCGAGCCGCGGCGACGGCTGTCGCGCGCGGTGCGCGCCGTGGTGGGCACCGGGCTTCTCTGGCTGGCGGACCGCACCGGCATCCGCGTCGGTATGCTGGACGCGCGACGCTACCGCCGGGCCATGGCCGAGCGTTCCGACTATCGCAAGGAGGCGGGCGGCCCGCGCTACGTCCTCGACGTGACGTTGGACGAGGCGGCGGCCATCGAGGCGCTGCTGGAACGCTACGCCCGCGCTCATGAGATCCTCTATGGAACGGCGCGCGCCGGCTCGACCACCATCACCTGCGTGGTCGGCGATTTCGCCGCCGACCGGCACATGCACTTCGTGGATGGGGCTGAATTGGGTTTCTGGCGGGCCTCGGTGCGGCTCAAGGCCATGCGCGCCAAAACCGCCGAACCGGCCGCCTAACGTCCCTGGAGGCAGCGGCCGTAGTTCTTGCGATCGTTCTTGTAGAGGCGGGTGCAGCCCTCGACCAGCGAGTCGTCGCTCTTGCGCTCGCCGCGGATGCATTGCTTGAACTTGCTGGTGCCGGGGTAGAAGCGCTGCTTGCACCCCTCGGCCAGCGCCGCCATGGCGCGCCCGCTCATCCGCCGCGGTTCGTCGTCGTAGGAGCGGGCGCGGGACCGCTCGTAGGGCGAACCATAACCGTAGGGCGGCGAGGAATTGTAGACGCCATCGTTCGTCACGCACCCGGCGAGCAACAGCGCAAGCCCCGCCCCAACAACCAGAAACCGCCCCGCCATCGTCGCCTCCATCCGTTCATCACCGATGATGAACCACTTTTGATGAACACGCGCCAGACGGGTTTTCATCCAAAAACGCATCCAAATGCACGAAGCCCTCGGATGCCCGCTCAGTGTTCCGTAAAGGGGTTGTAGGGAACCGGCGCCAGTTGGTCCGGGGAACGCCGCGGCGGACCTTCGATGATTCTCCGGCCAGGATCGGAGCGCGGTACGGCACGCTCCACCGGCCGTTCGACCCGTTTCATCCGCCGACCGCCATCGTCATGCGAGTACTTACGGTACCTTGGCCGCTCATAATAATCGTCGTAGTAGCGCGATGAGCCGTACCCGTATCCATAGAACGGGTTGTAATTGTAGGACGAGCCGTAGGAAGGGCCATAGCCGTAGTAGGGGCCGCTTCCATAGGAATCCTCGGTCACCATGCACCCGGCGAGCATCAGCGAAAGACCCGCCACCGCCGTCAGAACCCGTCCAGACATCACCGCCTCCACCTGTGCATCACCCTATAATGAACAGGCGAGCGGCGGGTTTCATCCACCGCGGTCCACGACGTGCACAAAAGAGCCGCACACCGTTCCGGACCGGCTGCCCAGCGCACCGAGGTCGATACCCCGCGCGTCTGCAACGCGGAACAGCGGCTCGCCGGCCTCCGTAGACGTGATGCTGGCATAGTGGAACTCATGGCCGCGCAGCTCCGTGCCCGCCGCCCCCAGAGGCGAGTCGGCCAGCGTCACCGCGCGCCGATAGCCCAGGTGAAGCGTGCGCTCGGCGAAGGATGTCGCCACCGGCAGCAACCCGGTCATGGCGTGGGTGACGCCGTCGGCGTCCTCCAGCGCTTCGCCCAGCACCATGTAGCCCCCGCATTCCCCGTACACCGCCGCCCCGCGCGCCGCGGCGGCGCGCAGGCCATTCAGGAAACGCCGGTTGCCGGCGAGGCGCCCGGCGTGCAGTTCGGGATAACCGCCGGGCAGATAGACGGCGTCGGCCGCAGCGTCCGGCGCTTCGTCGCCGAGCGGGGAGAAGGGCAGCAGTTCCGCCCCTTGCGCCCGCCAGTCCTCCAGCAGGTGCGGATAGGCGAAAGCGAAAGCGGCATCGCACGCCAGCGCGATGCGCTGCCCGAGCGGCGGCAGGGCGAAACCCTCCGGCCGTGCCGCGAAGCGCGCCGGCCTCGCCAGGGCGCGGAGCGCCTGGAGGTCCACCGCCCCGCCCAGCACCGCGGCGGCGCGGTCGAGGAAGGCGTCCAGGTCGGCATGCTCCTCCGCCTGGACGAGGCCGAGATGCCGGCTCGGCAGGTCGAGGGCGGAGTCGCGCCGCACCGCGCCCAGCACCGGCACCGGCACCCCCAGCGGTGCCATCGCCGCACGGATCATCGCCTCGTGCGAGGCGCTGCCGACGCGGTTGAGGATCACGCCGGCCACCGCCACGTCCGGCCGGAAGCTGCGGAAGCCATGCAGCACGGCCGCCGCCGACGGTCCCTGTCGCGCCACGTCCAGCACCAGCACCACCGGCCAGCCGGCCAGCGCCGCGAGGTCGGCGGTCGAGCCGGTGCCGTCCGCCGCCCCGTCGAACAGCCCCATGACGCCTTCGACGATCAGCAGGTCCGCGGCCTGACCGGCCAAGCGCGCCAAGGTCGGCGCGCGCATCGCCCAAGGGTCAAGGTTGCGACACGGCCGGCCGCTGGCCGCCGCGTGGAAGCGCGGGTCGATGTAGTCCGGCCCGA
>JAEYOB010000773.1 GCA_023412175.1 Pseudomonadota bacterium
AGCGGCAGCCGCCCCGCCGCCTGCACCGCGTCGCAATGGAACAGCGCACCGTGCGCGTGCGCCAGCCGCGCCGCCTCGGCCACCGGCTGCACCACGCCGGTCTCGTTGTTGACGAGCATCAGCGACACCAGCGCCGGCCCGCCGTCCGCCAGCATCCGCTCCAGCGCCGCGAGGTCGGCCACGCCCTGCGGATCGACGGGAATGCGCGCCGCATCCGGGTCGGCGGCCAGCACCGATTCGTGCTCGACCGCCGAGACGATCATGCGCCGGCCGGGAAAGCCGCGGAGCGCCAGGTTGTTGGCTTCGGTGCCCCCGGCGGTGAAGGCCACGCGCGTCGGCGCGGCGCCGGCCAGGGCGGCGACCCTGCCGCGGGCGTCCTCCACCGCGCGCCGTACGGTGCGGCCGTGGCCGTGCACCGACGAGGGGTTGCCCACGAGGTCGAGCGCCCCGGCGACGGCCGCCTTCACCCCCGGCTTGATCGGCGCGGAGGCGTTGTAATCGAGGTAGACGCGGGGGTCGGTCATGGCGGGAGCCAGCAGGAACCCCTCCCCCGCGACGGGAGAGGGGCTTCATGGAGCCGGGTGCGGCCTACTCCGCCGCGACGGCCGGGTCGGCGCGTTCGGCGCGGGCGGCGATGCTGGTGCCGATGACGCGCTTTTCCACCACGTCGGCGATGGTGACCGAGCTGAGATACATATGGATCTGGTTGCCCAGCTCCTCCCACAAATCGTGCGTCAGGCAGCGCGAGCGGTTGGTGCGGCAGCCCTGCGGCGTGATGTTGGCGCAGCGCGTGGTGCGGATCGGCTCGTCCACCGCCAGGATGATGTCGGACACCCGCGTGTTGTCCGCGGTGTAGGCCAGCAGGTAGCCGCCGCCGGGACCGCGCACGCTCTTCACCAGACCGCCCTTGCGCAGCTTGGCAAAGAGCTGTTCGAGGTAGGAGAGCGAGATCTCCTGCCGTTCGGCGATGTCGGCCAGGGCAACGGGGCTGCCGTTGCTGTTGGCCGCGAGGTCGACCATCGCCATGACGGCGTAGCGTCCCTTCGTGCTCAGTCTCATCTCAACACCTCTCCCATTTTTTCTTCCGGCTCGCCGTCAGCAGTCCGTCGGCCGGTTCTCAACCGTAGGCTACTCGAACCATAGGCTTGTCAACAGGGGCCGGGCGGACTGAAATCCGCCGCGGCGTGCTCACGCCCCCTGGCGTCCGCCGGCACCGGCCGGGGCTCCTCCGCCAGGGACGTGTCGGAGCGCGCGCGCTCCAGTTCCTCGACCCGCTGCCGCAACGTGGACACCTGGTCCAGCAGGCCGGTCAGCGCCCGCGCCACCGGGTCGGGAATGTCGCCGCAGGGCGTACCGTACGGCAGGAACTTGTCCGCTTCGGCCTTGTCGCGGGCCACCACCACGCGGGCCGCGACGCCGACCATGGTGGCGCCCGCCGGCACGTCCTTCACCACCACGGCGTTGGACCCGATGCGCGCGCCCTTGCCCACGGTGATGGCGCCCAGCACCTTGGCGCCGGCGCCGACGACGACGCCGTCCTCCAGCGTCGGGTGCCGCTTGCCGTGGTGCAGCGCCGTGCCGCCCAGCGTGACGCCGTGGTAGAGCACCACGTCGTGGCCGATCTCCGCGGTCTCGCCGATCACCACGCCCATGCCGTGGTCGATGAAGAATCGCCGGCCGATGGTGGCGCCGGGATGGATCTCGATGCCGGTAAGCGTGCGGGCGACCTGCGACAGCGCACGCGCCAGCAGCTTCCAGTCATGCTCCCAGCAGTAGTGGGCGATCCGGTGCATCAGCAGCGCGTGCAGACCGGGATAGCACAGCACGACCTCCAGCCGCGAGCGCGCGGCCGGATCCCGTTCCATGATCCCGTCGATCTCTTCGCGAAGATGCTTGAACACCGTGTCACCCGCCGTGGTATAGTCCGCGCTCTCGCCTCCACCCTTCGGTCCGGGCTTCGCCGGTGCGCATGGCCCGGTTTGCGTGGGGCCGGTTGGGCGGATTGTCCCGGACGATACATTGACGCATATATGATGACCAAGCAAAACGGTCAAGAATTGTGTTGGCGAAAAACGTGGCGTGCCGCGCGAGTCCACATTAGCTTGTCCCACGTCGCCGGGGCTCGTCCTGGCAGTCGTTCACATCATTCCGAGTTCGCGCCAGGATCACCGCCCCTATGCCCGAAGTGATCATCAACGGCCCGGCCGGCCGACTGGAAGGTCGCTACACCCATGGCAAGGCGCCGAATGCGCCGGTCGCCCTGCTGCTTCACCCGCACCCGCAGCATGGCGGGACGATGAACAACAAGGTGGTGTTCACCCTTTTCCAGGCGTTTACCAAGCGCGGCTATTCCGCCCTGCGCTTCAATTTCCGCGGTGTCGGCCGCAGCCAAGGCACCTACGACAAGGGCGAGGGCGAACTGGCGGACGCCGCGGCCGCCCTGGACTGGCTGCAGACCTACAACCCCAACGCCTCGCTGTGCTGGATCGCCGGTGTGTCGTTCGGCTCGTGGATCGGCATGCAGCTGCTGATGCGCCGGCCGGAGATCGACGGCTTCGTCACGGTGTCGCCGCCGGCCAACGCCTTCGACTTCTCGTTCCTGGCGCCGTGCCCGTCGTCGGGCCTGATCATCAACGGCGAGAAGGACGAGCACGTGCCGCAGGCGGCGGTGACCAAGCTGGTGACCAAGCTGTCGCACCAGAAGGACATCCGCATCGACCACCGCGTGGTTCCCGGCGCCAATCACTTCTTCCAGAACCGCACCGACGATCTGGCCGTGCAGGTGGACGACTATCTCGACCGTGCGCTCGGCAACCCGCTGGCCGCGGCGGCGGGGTAAGCCGGCCTTCTTGCCAGGAAGGGCCGGATCCTGTAGGACTTAAGTCCGCAAACGCCCGGACTCCGCCTGCCTCCCGGTAACGGGGACATGAAACACCGTGCGGTTTTGCGTTTCATGGCGTTTCATTCTGTTTCATCCGGGGCCGCCGAACCGGCGGTCACGGCACCGCGTGGAAGCGGCCGCCGGTCACCGGGGCCGGCACGCCGGTGGTGGTCGGCAGGCTGAGCGGCAGGCCGAGGCGGGAGCGCACCGCCAGATAGGCGAAGGCCTGAGCTTCCAGCGCGTCGCCGTCCCAGCCGACGCTCTCCACCGGCTCGACGGGCGCGCGCAGGCGGTCGGCCAGCATCTCCATGAGCGTGGCGTTGTGCCGCCCGCCGCCGCTCACCAGCCAGCGCGCCGGCGGCTCCGGCAGGTGCGGCAGCGCGCGTTCCACCGCGAAGGCGGTGAAGGCGGTCAGCGTCGCCGCCCCGTCCTCGGGCGACAGGTCGCGCACCGGGGCCGGGTCGAAGGCGTCGCGGTCCAGCGACTTGGGCGCCGGCCGGTCAAAGTAGGGGTTGTCCAGCAGTTCGGTCAGCGCCAGCGCGTGCACGCGGCCGGTGCGGGCGAGGCGCCCGCCCTCGTCGTAGCGCGCGCCGGTCTTGGCCAGCACCCAGTCGTCCACCAGGGCGTTGGCCGGCCCGGTGTCGCAGGCGATCACATCGTCTCCCCGCCCGATCCAGGTGACGTTGCCGACGCCGCCGAGGTTCAGCACCGCCAGCGGCTTCGGCAGGCCGGACGCCAGCGCCCGGTGGTAGAGCGGCGCCAGCGGCGCCCCCTGCCCGCCCGACGCCACGTCGGCGGTGCGGAAATCGTCCACCACGGCGATGCCGGTCCGCTGCGCCAGCAGGGCGCCGTTGCCGATCTGCCAGGTCCGCCGTTCCTCGGGCGCGTGCAGGATGGTGTGGCCGTGGAAGCCGATGAGGTCCACCGCGCGGGCCGGCACCCCGGCCTCGGCCAGCAGGCGCAGCACTGCGGCGGCGTGCGCCTCGGTCAGGTCGCGCTCGACGTCGGCCACGTCGCCCTTGCCGCCCAGGCAGGCGCGCAGCCGGCTGCGGAAGCCGTTGCCGTAGGGCGTGGACAGGAAGGCCACGGGCTCGACCCGGTCGACACCGTCGGTGCGCACCAGCGCGGCGTCGATGCCGTCCATGGACGTCCCGCTCATCAGGCCGACGACGGTTTGCATGCTGTGCCCTCCCATGGATTCAAGCGGGGAGCATAGCCCCCGCCACCGGAATTGTCCGCACCGGCATTCCGTGCTAACAGCACCAGTCCCCACATAGGGGCCTTCTCCTCCTGTCAAGCGAAGACCGGCCATGACCACGCTGAAATCGGATTTCCTGCGCACCTTGCAGGAGCGCGGCTACATCCACCAGTGCACCGACATGGAGTCCCTGGACGCCAAGGCCGCGGCCGGGCCCGTTGTCGCCTATATCGGCTTCGACTGCACGGCGGACAGCCTGCACGTCGGCCACCTGATGTCGATCATGACGCTGCGCTGGTTCCAGAAGACCGGCCACAAGCCGATCGTGCTGATGGGCGGCGGCACCACCAAGATCGGCGACCCGAGCTTCCGCGACGAGAGCCGGCCGCTGCTGGACGACGCGCAGATCCAGCGCAACATGGACGGCATCAAGCAGGTCTTCGCCAAGTACCTGACCTTCGGGGACGGCCCGACGGACGCGGTGATGGTCAACAACGCCGACTGGCTGGACGCGCTGCACTACATCCCGTTCCTGCGCGACGTCGGCCGGCACTTCACCATCAACCGGATGCTGAGCTTCGATTCGGTGAAGATCCGCCTCGACCGCGAGCAGCCGCTGACGTTCCTGGAATTCAACTACATGATCCTCCAGGCCTACGACTTCATGGAGCTGGCGCGCCGCCAGGGCTGTGCGCTGCAGATGGGCGGCTCCGACCAGTGGGGCAACATCGTCAACGGCGTCGAGCTGACCCGGCGCATCGAGGGCAAGGAGGTGTACGGCCTGACCACGCAGCTCCTCACCACCGCGTCGGGCGCCAAGATGGGCAAGACGGCGGCGGGCGCGGTGTGGCTCAACGCCGACCGGTTCAGCGCCTACGAGTTCTGGCAGTACTGGCGCAACACCGAGGACGCCGACGTCGGCCGCTTCCTGCGCCTGTTCACCGAGCTGCCGCTCGACGAGATCGCCCGCCTGGAGGCGCTGGAAGGCGCCGGCATCAACGAGGCCAAGAAGGTGCTGGCCACCGAGGCGACCACCTTGGCGCACGGCCGCGCCGCCGCCGAGGAGGCCGCCGAGACCGCGCGCCGCACCTTCGAGCAGGGCGCCGCCGCCGAGGGCCTGCCCACCGTCGAGGTGCCGCGCGCCGATCTGGAGGCCGGCATTGCGCTGCTCGACCTGTACGTCACCGCCGGCCTGACGGCGTCGAAGGGCGAGACCCGGCTCAAGATCAAGGAGGCGGCGCTCAAGATGAACGACGCCACGGTGGCCGACGAGGCCGCCAGGGCGACGCTGGCCGACCTCAACACGGACGGCGCCGTCAAGCTGTCGTTCGGCAAGAAGAAGCACGCGCTGGTCAAGGCGGTGTGATCCGGGCCCTCCCCGGCCCCGGCCGGGGCGACGGAAGCCGCATGCGGCCGGTGCATGGATGCGTCCATGACCGGCCGCACGCCTTCCTGCCCTGCGGTGTCGTGAATCCGACACGTGTCGCATAGGCGCCAGTCCGCCGAATCCGACAAACGTTGAAAATCAATACGTTATAACTTGGCACGCCACGTGCTTCGTCCCCTCCGACAGGCCTTATGAGCCGAAAGGAGACGAAGACATGGTGACCCTCACGCAGACGGCGGTGGCCACGTTGGAGCAGGTCCTGGCGAAGTCCGGACCGCTGGTGCAAGGCCTCCGGATCGCCGTGACCGACGGCGGCTGCGCCGGGCTGAAGTACCAGATGGGGCTGGAGGCGGAAGCCTCGGACGGCGACGAGGTGCTGGAGTTCGGCTGCGTCCGCGTCTTCGTCGATCCCGACAGCGCCCCGCTGCTCGACGGCGTCGTGGTCGACTTCGTGGAGGGTATCGAAGGCTCCGGCTTCAAGTTCGACAATCCGAAGGCGTCGAGCTGCGGCTGCGGCAAGTCCTTCTCGATGGGCGGCTCCTGCTCCCCGGCAATGGCTGGGGCGGGCGCGTCGTCCTGCGGCACCTCCACGCACTGAATCCGGAAAGGCAGGCCGCCATGTGGAACTACACCGACAAGGTCAAGGAGCACTTCTTCAACCCGAAGAACGCCGGCATCCTCGACGGCGCCAACGCGGTGGGCGAAGTCGGCTCCATCACCTGCGGCGACGCGCTGAAGCTGATGCTGAACGTGAACCCCGCGACCGAAATCATCGAGGACGCGCGCTTCCAGACCTTCGGCTGCGGCTCGGCCATCGCCTCCTCCTCGGCGCTGACCGAGATGATCATCGGCAAGACGGTGGACGAGGCGCTGACGCTCACCAACCGCGACATCGCCGAATACCTGGGCGGCCTGCCGCCGGAGAAGATGCACTGCTCGGTCATGGGTGCGGAAGCCTTGCGCGCCGCCATCGCCGCCTACAAGGGCGAGGCGTGGGAGGACGACCACGAGGAAGGCGAGCTGATCTGCAAGTGCTTCGGCATCGACGCCGCGATGATCGAGCGCGCCGTCACCGTCAACGGCCTGACCACGCTGGAGGAGGTGACGCACTACACCAAGGCCGGCGGTTCCTGCCAGACCTGCCACGAGAAGATCGAGGACGTGCTCGACGCCGTGCTCGCCAGGACCGGCGCGCTCAAGCCGGCCAAGGCGCACGCGCCGGGCACCGTCGGCCTGGACGCAATCCTGCCGCTGAAGCCGAAGGAGGCGCCGGCCAAGCCGACCCCGGCCAGACTGACCAACGTGCAGCGCATGCAGGCGATCATGACCGCCGTCGAGGAGATGCGCCCGCAGATCCAGCGCGACGGCGGCGACGTGGAGCTGGTGGACATCGACGGCAAGGACGTCTACGTGCGGCTGTCCGGCGCCTGCTCGGGCTGTTCGCAGTCCTCGGGCACCATGATGGGCCTGCAAATGAAGCTGATCGAGGCGCTGGGCGAGTTCGTCCGCGTCAAGCCGGCCTCCCTCATGCCGGCGGGGAGCTGATCATGGCGGGCATCTACCTCGACAACAACGCCACCACCCGCGTCGATCCCGAGGTGCTGGCAGAGATGCTGCCGCTGTTCACCGAGCATTTCGGCAATCCGTCCTCCATGCACGGCTTCGGCGCCGCGGTCGGCGGCAAGATCGAGTGGGCGCGCCAGCAGGTGCAGGCGCTGCTCGGCGCCGGGCACGACAGCGAGGTCGTCTTCACCTCGGGCGGCACGGAGAGCGACAACACCGCCATCCTCTCGGCCATCGAGGCCTACCCGAAGAAGACGGAGATCGTCACCAGCGCGGTCGAGCACCCCGCCATCCTGGCGCTGTGCGACCACCTGGAGAAGAAGCGCGGCTACACGATCCACCGCATCGGCGTGGACGGCCGGGGCGACCTGGACATGGACGCCTACCGGGCGGCCGTGTCGCAGAACGTCGCCATCGTCTCCATCATGTGGGCCAACAACGAGACCGGGACGATCTTCCCCATCGAGGAGCTGGCCCGCCTCGCCAAGGCCGTGGGCGCCGTCTTTCATACCGACGCGGTGCAGGCGGTCGGCAAGATCCCGATGAAGCTGGCGGACTCCGCCATCGACATGCTGTCGCTGTCCGGCCACAAGCTGCACGCCCCCAAGGGCATCGGCGCGCTGTACGTCAAGCGCGGCCTGCGCTTCCGCCCGATGCTGCGCGGCGGCCACCAGGAGCGCTCGCGCCGCGCCGGCACCGAGAACGCGCCGGGCATCGTCGGGCTGGGGGCGGCGGCGCAGCTGGCGCTGGTCCACATGCAGGACGAGAACACCCGCGTGAAGGCGCTGCGCGACCGGCTGGAGCAGGCGATCCTCGCCGCCGTGCCGAACTGCTTCGTCACCGGCAACCCGGACCACCGCCTGCCCAACACCTGCAACGTCGCCTTCGAGTTCATCGAGGGCGAGGCGATCCTGCTGCTGCTGAACGAGCACGGCATCGCCGCCTCATCGGGCTCGGCCTGCACGTCGGGCTCGCTGGAGCCCAGCCACGTCATGCGGGCGATGGGCGTGCCCTACACCGCCGCGCACGGCGCCACCCGCTTCTCGCTGTCGCGCGAGACGACGGAAGCGGAGATCGACGCGGTGATCGCGGTGGTGCCCGGCATCATCGAGCGGCTCCGCAGCCTGTCGCCCTACTGGGCGGGGGCCGGGGCCGCCCCGAAGGCGTTCGCGCCGACCTACGCCTGACTTGCCCCCACCCCGCACCTCCCCCGCGTCGCAGGGAGGGAGGGAGGGGGCCCGGAATGGAGACTTCACCGATGCACACGCCCGGTTCCGTCACCATCAACGACACGACTCTGCGCGACGGCGAGCAGACCGCCGGCGTGGCCTTCACGCTCGACGAGAAGATCGCCATCGCCCGCGCCCTCGACGCCGCCGGCGTGCCGGAACTGGAGGTCGGCATCCCCGCCATGGGGGCCGAGGAGCGCGACGGCATCCGCGCCGTGGCCGCCCTCGGCCTGCGCGCGCGGCTGATGGTGTGGTGCCGCATGACGGACGCCGATCTGGAGGCGGGGCTGAGCTGCGGCGCGGATTTCATCAACATCTCCATGCCGGTATCCGACATCCACATCACCCGGAAGCTGCGCCGCTCGCGCACATGGGCGCTGGAACAGATCGATCGCATGGTCCGCAC
>JAEYOB010000784.1 GCA_023412175.1 Pseudomonadota bacterium
GCCTGACCGTGCTGCCGCCCATCGGCCTGGACGCCGAGGTGCCGGGCATCGCTGCCGACATCGCCGACCGCGCCATCGCCGAAGCCGGGCTGGTGCCCGCCGACGTTGCGGTGCTGGTCGTCGGTCACGGCAGCACCCGGCGCAACGCCTCCGAACGCGCCACCGGCGCGCTGGTCGCATCTCTTGAAGCGCTCGGACGCTATGGCGAGGTCGGCGCCGTCTATCTGGAACAGCCGCCGCTGGCCTCGGACTGGCGCTCGGTGACGGAGCGCCGCGACGTTGTGGTAGTGCCGCTGTTCGTTTCGGGTGGCCGCCATGAGGAATCCGACCTGCCCGTTCTGGTGCGCAGTGGAGACACGCTGGTGGACGGCACGCCCATGGCGGACGGTCGCCGCCTGTGGCTCACCTCCGCCGTCGGCCGTCATCCGGCCATGGCCGGACTGATCCTGCGCCGCGCAACAGCGGCGCTGGAGACGGCGCTGGGATAGAATCATCGCAACGAAGAAGCGGAGGATGACGAGGCTATGATCGATCTGCACTACTGGCCGACGCCGAACGGGCACAAGATCACCCTGTTCCTGGAAGAGGCCGGATTGGAGTACCGGATCCTCCCGGTGGACATCACCAAGGGGGAGCAGTTCCGGCCCGAATTCCTGGCCATCGCGCCCAACAACCGCATGCCCGCCATCGTCGATCACCAGCCGGCCGACGGCGGCGAACCGGTGCCGGTGTTCGAGTCCGGCGCCATCCTCGTCTATCTGGCGGAAAAGACCGGCCGCTTCATGCCCGCCGACGCGCGCGGGCGGAAGACCGTGCTGGAATGGCTGTTCTGGCAGGTCGGCGGGCTGGGGCCGATGGCCGGGCAGAACCATCACTTCGCGCTCTACGCGCCGGAGAAGATCCCCTACGCCATCGAACGCTACGTCAAGGAGACCAACCGGCTGTACGGCGTGCTCGACCGCCGGCTGGAGGGACGCGCCTTCCTGGCCGGCGACGAGTACAGCATCGCCGACATGGCGTCCTACCCGTGGATCGTGCCGTACAAGCGGCAGGGCCAGGATCTGGACGACTTCCCGAACCTGAAACGCTGGTTCACCGCCATCCAGGAGCGTCCGGCCACGGTGCGCGCCTATGAACGGGGAAAGCCCTGGGAGCGCACACTGCCCATCCCCGAGGAGAGCCGCGGCGTGCTGTTCGGCCAGACGGCGAACAGCACCAAACCGGCGTAAGCGGCACCGTCGCCTACCCCGCCGCCTTCGGCGTCGCCGTCACCGGGATCGGGTCGCCGGCGGAGATCGGGCGGAAGTAGCGCATGGCCTCGGGAATCAGCCCTTCGATTTCCCTGACACGGGTCTCGTCGGCCGGGTGGGTGGAGAGGAACTCCGGCGTCGTCTTGCCCTTGTTCCTCTCCGCCATGCGGCGCCACAGGCTTGCCGCCGCGTGCGGGTCGTAGCCGGCGGCGGCCATGTAGATCAGACCCATGTGGTCGGCCTAGGATTCGTGCAGGCGTGAGAACGGCATCAGCACGCCCAGGGTCGCGCCGGCCCCCAGCAGGCAGGCCGTGGCGGCGGCGGTGCCACTGTCCTGCGTCTTGGCGGCGACGACGCCGACCACAACCGCCATGCCGACCTGCGCCGCCATGTTCTGGCTCACGCGCTCGGCGCCGTGGCGGGCGGTGGCGTGAGCCACCTCGTGGCCAATAATGGCGGCCAGCTCGTCGTCGCTCTCGACGAACTCAAGCATCCCGGTGTGCACCGCCACCTTGCCGCCGGGCAGGCAGAAGGCGTTCAGCTCCTTGTCGCGGATGACGCGGAACTCCCAGGCATAGTCGCTGCGCCCGCTCGCCAGCGCGATGCGCCGGCCGATGCGGTTGACACGCTCGTTCTGTACCGCATCGGTGGAAAGCGATTTCTTGGACAGCGTGTCGCGGAAAGCCTGGAGGCCCATCTGCTGCTCCTCCTGCTCGCTGACCATGAGCAGTTGCGAGCGTCCGGTGACCGGCACCGAACCGCATCCCGTCAGCGCCGCCGACGCCAGGACACCCAACAAAGCCGCCTGAATCCACCGCACCATCGCCCTCCCCCGACACGGGCCGGTTGACCGAATGCCCAGGATAGCACCGTCTACGAGTTCGCCACCATGCCCAGGTTCATCATGCGCTCGTACAGCGAGGCGCGGGAGATGCCCAGAAGCTTGGCCGCCTTGGCCTTGACGCCGCCGGCCTCGGCGAGCGCGCGGGCGATGGCGATGCGCTCGGTCTGCGTCATCACCTCGGACAGGGGTCGCACGCCGGCGAAGGGTGCGATGGGCTCGGCCAGTTCGTCGCCTCCACGCGGCAGCACGCCGACGATGTGCTCGCCGGTCACCGTCGCTTCGTCGGTCATGGCGACGACGCGCTCCAGCACGTTGTAGAGTTCGCGGACGTTCCCCGGCCAATGGTAGGCGCGCAGCGCGTTCACCGCCGACGGCGTCAGCTCGCGCGGCGGCAGGCCCAGTTGCAGCGACAGACGGTCGAGGATGCTGTCGGCGATGCTCTCGATGTCCTCGGTCCGCGCCCGCAGCGGCGGCAGGGTGATCGGCACGACGTTGAGCCGGTAGTACAGGTCGGTGCGGAACTGCTTCTCGCGCACCAGCGCGGCGAGGTCGCGGCTGGTCGCCGCGATAATGCGCACATCGCCACGAATGTCCTTGTTGGAGCCGCTGGGCTCGACCTCGCGTTCCTGCAGCACGCGCAACAGCTTGGCCTGCAGCGGCAGGGGCATGTCGCCGATCTCGTCCAGGAACAGGGTGCCGCCGTTCGCCAGCTGGAACTTGCCCTCGCGCAGGCGGCGGTCCGCCCCGGTGTAGGCGCCGGGCGCCACCCCGAAGAACTCCGCCTCCAGCAGGGTCTCGGGGATCGCCGCGACGTTCAGCCCGACGAAGGGCCGCTCGGCGCGCGGGGAGGCGGCGTGGATGGCCTGCGCCAGCAGCTCCTTGCCCGTGCCGGTCTCGCCCAGCAGCAGCACGGTGGAATCCATCTGCGCCGCGCGGCGGCCCATGCGCTTGATCTCGCGCACCGCCTCCGACACGCCGAGCAATTGGGAAAACGAATATTTGGCGCGCCGCTCCTGCGCCAGCTCGTGCTGGGTGCGGGCCAGCTCCTCCTGAAGCTTCTGGTACTTGGAAAACAGCGGCTTCAGGTGCTCGGCGCGGTCGTACAGCGCGAAGCCGATGGCGCCGATCACCTCGCCCCCCTCCGAGCGCAACGGCAGGCGGGTGACCACCAGGTTGCGCGCGCCGGCATCCATGATGTCGAGCAGGATCGGCTTGCCGCTCTCGACGATGTGGCGCATCAGGCTGTTGGGGATGACCTCCTCGACGGGCTTGCCCAGCACGTCGCCGGAAATGCCGAGCAGCGCCTTGTACTTCTCGTCCATCCAGGCGATGCGCGCGTTGCGGTCGACGGCGACCGCGCCGACCGACATGTCGGCCAGCTGCTCGAACAGGGACTGGTACGCCCGCTCGCGCAGCGCCTCGAAATCGAGGATATCGCTCACCCCACCCTCCCCGGACCGGCGGTTTTCCCGTGTCGTCCGGACAGCGGTCCTGCCCGTCCGTGCCGCGCCCTCATCCATAGCACATGACCGATTGTGCATGTACCCGCTGGAACGGCGCCGGCACCATAGGCGGACGGGGCCTCACGAATCCACTGGCGCCGTCAGGCCGTCGCCGCCGCTTGCGGCCTGACGCTGGGCAGCCACCTGTCGCCAGTCCCGCGGGTGCCCAACGGAAGCCGGCACGCCGCCCTGCGGTTCATCCTGGGCGAAGGCCAGCGCCTCGTCGCGGGTTTCGAAAACGCCGGGGCTCACCCCCCGGCCGCGCAGCGCATCACCGATCTTCATGCGCATGAAGGCGCTGGTCGTGTAGCGGCTGACGCGGTTGTAATAGAACTGCACCAGCACGTGCACCATGCCGGCGTATTCGTCCAGAAGATCCTCCTCGATGCGGAAGCCGTCGTAGTTGACGACCACGTCGAGGCGCTTGCCCGCCGCCTCGCAACGGCGCACCGCCACCTCGAAGATCTCGGCGATCTCCCGGACCGAGCGGATGTGCAGGTTCTCGAAGTTGATGAACAGCAGGTCACGCTCCCGGTCGTGGACGAAACGCTCCTCCAGCGTCAGCTCCACCAGCCGTTCCTTCAGGCCCATGGCTTCGGGCCGGAACAGCTCGGCGCGCATCGGACGCGGGTCGTTGACGATGGGCGCGAAGTCCATGTGCGCCAGGATGTCGCGCGCGATGTCGATGCCCGGCGCCACCTCGACCAGTTCCAGCCCCTCCTTGCGCAGGGCGAAGACGCAGCGCTCGGTCACGTAGGTAACCGGCCGCTCCAGCTCCGCCGCGTAGGGGCCGGAGAAGGTGACCTGCTCGACGGCGCGGATGAACTTGCGGCTCTCCCCCTCGCGGACAATGCGCAGGCGCCCGTTCTCCACCGCGACCTCCAGCCCGCCGGCGGTGAAGGTGCCGGCGAACACCAGCCGCCGGGCGTTCTGCGAGATGTTGATGAAGCCGCCGGCCCCGGCCAGCTTGCGGCCGAAGCGGCTGACGTTGACGTTGCCATGCTGGTCCACCTGCGCCAGCCCGAGGCACGCGAGGTCGAGCCCGCCGCCGTCGTAGAAGTCGAACTGCTGGTTCTGCTCGATGATCGCCTCGGCGTTGACCGCCGAGCCGAAGTTGAGCCCGCTGGCCGGAACGCCGCCGATGATGCCCGGCTCGGCGGTCAGCGTGATGCGGTCGAGGATGCGCTCCTCCGCCGCCACGGCGGCCACGCCCTCCGGCATGCCGATGCCCAGGTTGACCACGCCGCCGGGCGGCAGGTCGCAGGCGACGCGGCGGGCGATCACCTTGCGCTCGTCCATCGCCATGGGCGCCAGACTGTCCACCGGCACGCGGATCTCGCCGGAATAGGCCGGGGCGTAGGCGGTGCCGTAGGTCTGCATGTGGTTTTCGGGCCGGCCGACCACCACGCAGTCCACCAGGATGCCGGGGATCTTCACCAGTTTGGGGTTCAGCGTGCCGAACTCGGCGATGCGTTCGACCTGGGCGATGACGATGCCGCCGGAGTTGCGCGCCGCCATCGCCATGGACAAAGCATCCAGCGACAGCGCCTCGCGCTCCATGGTGATGTTGCCGTGCGTGTCCGCCGTGGTGCCGCGGATGAACGCCACGTCGATGGGCATGGCCTTGTAGAACAGCCACTCCTCGCCGGCGAGAGTGACCAGCTCGACGATGCCCTCGGGCGAGGCGCCGTTGATCTTGCCGCCTTCCAGACGCGGGTCGACGAAGGTCTTCAACCCCACCTTGGACAGCACGCCCGGCCGCCCCGCGGCGATGTCCCGGTACATGTGCGAGATGCAGCCCTGCGGCAGGTTGTACGCCTCGATCTTCCCGTCCAGCGCCAGCCTGCCCATCTTCGGGATCAGCCCCCAATGGCCGCCGACCACGCGCCTGACGAGGCCTTCGTGGGCAAGACGGTTGAGCCCCTTCTCCTTGCCGTCGCCCTGCCCCGCGGCAAACAGGATGGTGAGGTTGCGCGGGCTGCCGGTCTCCAGGAAGCGCTGTTCCAGCGCGGCCAGCAGTTCGTCCGGCACGCCGCAGCCGACGAAGCCCGAGTTGCACAGCACGTTGCCGTTGCCGATGATGGCGACCGCCTCGGCGGCGGAGACGACCTTGTTCTTGCCGCCGCGCGGCGCGGGGCGTGGTGAACCGTTCGCCATGGCGCTTCCTCCGTGTGTTCTTGCTTGACCGTGCTTATGCTTGAGCGGGCGGCAGCAAACAGCGTGCCACGGCCCGGCGGCTGGACGGAAGCTCCGTTTTGCCTGGAATGTGGACAGCCGCGCCGGCTCACAAAAAAACGGGAGCCTTGCGGCTCCCGTCTGGAGTTTCGCGCAGAGAGGACGCTCCTGAACCCTTGCGCGCCGAAAAAACGCCTCAGCGCTTGCGTGCGGTGAGGTAGTGCTGGATCTCCCCGACGATTCCGCGGCGGAAGACGAGGACGCAGACGACGAAGATGGCGCCGATGACGACGGTGACCGGCACCTGCATGGCGGCGAGGTAGTTCTGCAAGGTGACGACCAGCGCGGCGCCGACCGCCGGGCCGAGCAGCGTGCCCATGCCGCCCAGGAGCGTCATCAGCACCACCTCGCCCGACATCTGCCAGGTCACGTCGGTCAGCGAGGCGAGCTGGAAGACCAGCGCCTTGGTCCCCCCGGCCAGCCCGGCCAGCGCCGCCGAGAGCACGAAGGCGAGCAGCTTGTACTGTTCGGTGCGGTAGCCCAGCGACACCGCCCGCGGCTCGTTCTCGCGGATCGCCTTCAAGACGACACCGCTGATCACTCCCGAAGAAGGAATGCGCGCGTTCCAGCGCGCCAGCCAGACCGAAACGCCCTAACGGCCGGCCCTGAGCTGAAAAACTGACGTGCGGCCGAAAGCGGGCCGCGCAGCCGAGGAGCGCCGCCCGCTTCCCCCCATCAGGG
>JAEYOB010000795.1 GCA_023412175.1 Pseudomonadota bacterium
CACAGCTCCAGGATGTCCAGCACCTGCCGGGCGGAGGCCGGGGACAGCAGCGGCGTCCCAGGCGTCGGGGCGCCGTCTTCCGCCTCGTGCGTGACGCGCAGCGGTGCCGCCTGTCCGTCGCGCGCCAGTGCGGTGTAGAGCGCCGTCATGTCCCACAGGCTGACCGACGCGCCGCCCAGCGCCACCGGCAGTCCGGGCAGCGCGGCGCCGGGCGGGAACACCAGCCGTGCGCCGGCCCGCCGCAGCGAGTCGGCGAAGCGCACCGGCCCGACCTTGTCCAGCACCAGCACGGCCGGGACGTTGAGCGAGCGCTGAAGCGCCTCGCGCACGGTCAGTTCGCCGGTGAAGCCGCGGTCGAAGTTGCGCGGCGCGTAGTCGCCGAAGCGGGTCGAGACGTCGGCGACCTGCGTCGCCGGGTGGATCAGCCCATCGTCGAAGCCAAGCCCGTAGATGAAGGGCTTGAGTGCCGAACCGGGTGAGCGGACGGCGCGCACCATGTCCACCCGACCCTCGCGGCGTTCGTCGAAATAGTCCGGCGAACCCAGATAGGCGAGCACCGTGCGGCTGCGGTTCTCCACGACCAGCACCGCCAGTCCGGCGCGCTCGTGCAGATCGGGGAGTGCCCGGCGCGCCAGCGATTCCAACGCGGCCTGAAGCTGGGCGTCGATGGTGGTGGGCACCACCGGGCGGCCGGGATGACGCGCCTTCAGGTGTTCGGCGAGGTGGGGGGCCAGAAAGGGCATGGGAAGCCGGCGGCCGGGAACCGGCTCCGCCTTCGCCTCGGCCGCGAGGCGCGGGGGGAGGGCGCCTTCCTCGACGGCGCGGTCCAGCACCTTGTCGCGTGCCGCCCGTGCCCGCTCCGCGGCGCGGTACGGGCGCAACCGGGTGGGCGATTGCGGCAGGGCGACCAGCAGCGCCGCCTCCGCCGCGCTCAGTTCCGCCGGCCCCTTGCCGAACAGCGTCAGCGACGCCGCCCGGATGCCTTCGACGTTGCCGCCGTAGGGGGCGAGCGTCAGGTACATGCCGAGGATGTCGCGCTTGGAGAACCGCATTTCCAACTGCACGGCGCGCGCCGCCTCGATCAGCTTGGATCCCAGCGTGCGCGGCCGGGGTTCCAGCAGCCGCGCCACCTGCATGGTGAGCGTCGAGGCGCCGGACACCACCCGCCCGGCCGCGAGGTTCTGCGCCGCTGCGCGCAGCACCGCCAGCGGGTCGACGCCGGGATGGGCGAAGAAGCGCCGATCCTCGTAGGCGAGCAGCAGGTCGGTGAACCGCGGCGCCACCTCGTCGGGCGTGGCCGGGAAGCGCCATGCGCCGTCGGCGTTCGTGAAGGCGCGAAGCGGCGTGCCTTTGCTGTCGCTGACCGTGACCGACAGGTCGTTCAGGCGTGACAGGTCCGGCGGGAACAGCCGGTCGAGGGCGAAGACGAGTGCGGCGAGGGTGAGGAGTGCAATCAGTCCTCTCCGCAGGAGGAGAGGAGGCTTCTCGCCCCGTCGCCACATTTAGCCTACTCCACCGCATGCACGGTGATCCGCCCGGCGGCCTGCCGGGCGAAGAAGCGCGGCTTGTACATGTCCTCCACAACGGCACCGGGCAGTTCGTAGCTGCCGGGGGTCACCGCGCGCACCAGATACGCCAGCTTGAACTTCGGCGCTTCGGCCGTCAGGTCGAACGCCGCCACATAGCGGTCGTCGCGCGCTTCCGTGGTGCGGGTCGGGGTCAGGTCGGCCAGCCAGGGCAGGTCGCCGGTGCCGGCGGCGCCGAGGTGCGGGTTCTCGATCTCCCAGCCGGCGGGCAGAGGATGGGTGACGATCGCCTGATGGAACAGCCTGGTGCCCGCCTCCCCCTCCAGCACCACGACGAACACGTCGTTCTGCCGGATCTGGTCGAGATTGAGCGGCTGGCCGTCACGGGTGAAGAAGTTGCGCTTGATGCGCAGCCCGTCACGTGCGGCCGGCGACGGCTGTGCGGGGATGCCGGACACCGAGAGCGCCTGCCACACCGCCGCCTTGCCGGCGTTGCCCACCTCCACCCCGTGCTCGAGCTGGGCGGCATCGGGCAGCAGGTTGAAGGGATCGTTGCGGGGGGCCGGGGCGCCGGTGACGGTCAGCGCCAGCGGCGCCCCGCCGCGGCTCAGCGTCTCGGCGGCCAGCACGATCCACGCCTTCTCCTGCGTGCTGGTCAGCTTCGCCGCGGTGTTCGAGGCCGGCAGCCGGTCGATCAGCGCGGCCAGGCGCGTGCCCATCATCCCGGTCTCGCCCAGCAGGGTGACCAGCGCCGCCGCGTCGCGCACGGTGGAGCCGTAATCCTCGTGCCACGGTTCGCGGGCCAGCCGTTCGACGGCGGCCGAGAACGCGCTCTCCGCCCGCTCGCGGTCGCCCAGGCGGGCAAGCGCGGCGCCGAGCTGACCCTTGGCAAGCGGGGTCGGCAACTGATCGAGGAAGGCGTCGTGGAAATAGCGCGCCGGTCCCGGCGTCAGCACGCCGCTCAGCGCCAGCACGTGCAGCGCGTAGGCACGGCTGGCGAGCTGCGCCTCGCCGCGGCCGCCGTCGATGGCGTGCTGGCGCAGCCATGCCAGCGCGTCGGCCATCGGCTTTTCCGGCACCGCGTGCCCCTTGGCCCTGGCGCGCGCCAGGAATTCCACGGCGTAGGCGGTCAGCCACGCATCCGTCTCGTCACGGGCGCTCCACAGGCCGAACGCGCCGTCGTAACGCTGCTTGTCGAGGGTGCGGGCGATGGTCGCGGCGATACGCGCCTCCGCCGTGTCGTCGGGCGTGGCGGGGGTGCCGACCGCCAATTCCACCTCGCGCACCACCAGCAGAGGCAGCGCCCGGCTGATGGTCTGCTCCAGGCAGCCGAAGGGGTAGCGGTCGAGCGCCCGCAGCGTGCCGGCGACGTCGAACGGTGGGGCGGTGCCGAAACTGGCGGCCAGCGTCGCGGTGCCCGGCACGTAGGAGGCGAGATCGGCCGCGGCAAGCCGGACCGTACCGCCCGGCGGCAGCTCGCGGGTGAGGAACTGCGTCTCCACCGGGCGCGAGGGACGAACGGTGATGCCGTAGGAGCGCCGCACCGCTGCCCCCTGCGGTCCGGTCACCGCGAGTTCGACCCGGCCGATGCCGGCCGTCACGCCCTTGAAGGGCAGGGGGATGGTGCGCCGCTCGCCGGCCGCGAGGTCGAGCGTCAGCGCGCCGTTCTCCACCGCCACCGCGTCGTTGCCCGTCACGGTCACCGTGAAGGCGCCGGCCGGGCCGTCGACGTTGTGCAGCGACAGCGTCAGGCGGCTGTCGTCGCCCGGCGCCAGGAAGCGCGGCATGATTGCCTCCGCCACCAGCGGGTCACGCACGGTGAGCCGGCCCGATGCCGAGCCGACGCGGCCCTTGGACCATGCCACCGCCATCAGCCGCAGCTCGCCGTTGAAGTCGGGTATGTCGAGCGTGGCCCGCACCGTGCCGTCCGGCCCGACCTTGAGCGGCCCCTGGAACAGCGAGACCACGGTGAACGGCACCACCGGCAGCGCCGCCCCGCTGGAATCACCGCCCTCGCGCAGCCTGCCGTAGGGGCCGTCCAGCGTGTCGATCAGCCGCCCGTAATCGTCGCGGATGTCGAGGCCGAGCAGGCGCTTGCCGAGGAACTGCCTAGCCGGATCGGGGGACTGGAAATCGGTGAGGCGCAGGATGCCTTCGTCCACCGCCGCCAGCGTGACGTACGCCTCCTCAGCGTCGCCGACGGCCGGTGTCACGGCGATATCCACCGTCACCGGTGCACGCGGGCGGACCACCGTCGGGACGGAAAGCGCGACGTCGAGGCGGCGGGTTGCCGGATCGAGCCCCAGCCACGCCACGCCGAGCGCGCGCACTGGCTGGCGTTCCTTGCCCGCGACCGGCGGGCGGTACAGCGTGGCGGTGACGTAGGCGCCCGGTCCCCAGGCGGGATCGACCGGCACCTCGACGGTCGTGCCGCCGGCGGGCACGCTGAAGGTGCGGGCGTCGTACAGCCGGTCGGTGGCGACGGTCAGCAGCACTTCGCCGGCAAAGGGCGGGGTGAGGCGGAGCTTCGCCGTCTCGCCGGGGCGGTAGGCGGGCTTGTCGACGACCAGCTCCAGCTTGTCCGGCGTGTCGGCGGACTCGTCGGCCATCTGCCAGCCGGACAGGAACCGGACGGAGCTGGCGATGCCGGTGTCCCGGTCGCTCACCTCCAGCCGGTAGCGGCCGAAGGGCTGCGCGCCGAGATCCAGAAGCGCCGGCTTGTCGGCCATGACGTCCAGCGTGCCGGACGTGCGCGGGATGTCGCGGGTGGTGGCGCGGTAGGTATACCGGCCGCCGGACATGTACCATTGGAAGGTTGTGTGCTCCTCGATCAGCTCCCACGCCAGGGCGGGCTTGGCGATGGTTGCGCCGTCGGGCGCCACCGTGATCAGGTCGAAGGTGGCCTCCTGCCCCTCGCCGAGGCGCGGGCCTTCGAAGCGGGGGCGGATGCCGACGGCGTAGGCCTTGGTGCGCACGGGCACGGTCAGGCTGGCACGGGCGGGCCGGCCGCCGGGCTCCGACAGCGTGACGCGCAGCTCGGCGCGCAGCGGGCGCGTCACGTCCGGCAGGGCCGGCAGTTTGACGTCCACCCGTGCCTCGCCCTTGGCGTCGGTGGTCGGAAAGGTGAGCTGTTCGAGCTTCGCATTCACCGTTTCGTTCACCAGACCGAAGCGGAAGCCCTTGTGCTGCGGGTAGGGGGCCGGGTC
>JAEYOB010000799.1 GCA_023412175.1 Pseudomonadota bacterium
GGGCGGATCCGCGATCTTCCTCTCAGCCCTGGCCTTCCCCCACCGGCCGGACGAGGTGGAGGCGAAGGCGTCAATGGCCGCGGCGGAGTAGGGATGCCGGCTGTCCGGCGGCGCTCGACCCAGCCTGCGGCCAGTTCAAAATGAAAAAGCCCTTCTCCTTGATTGGGAGTAGGGCTTTCCGGTGTCAGGCGTGCCTTACTTCTTCTTCTTCTTCAGCGCCGCCACACCCGGCAGGTCCTTGCCTTCCAGCCATTCCAGGAAGGCGCCGCCGGCGGCGGAGATGTAGGTGAACTTCTCTTCCACGCCGGCGTGGGCCAGCGCCGACACCGTGTCGCCGCCGCCGGCCACCGACAGCAGGCCGCCCTCCGCCGTGCGCTCGGCGACCAGACCGGCCACCGCGTTGGTGCCGGCGTCGAACGGCTGGATCTCGAAGGCGCCGAGCGGGCCGTTCCACACCACCGTCTTGGCGCCCTGGATCTTCAGGCCGAGGAACTCGACCGTCTTCGGGCCGACGTCCAGCGCCATCTCGTCGGCGCCGATGGCCTTCGCGTCCACGTCCCGGCTCGGCGCACCGGCCTTGAACTCCTTGGCGACGATGAAGTCCAGCGGCAGCAGGATCTCGCAGCCGGCCTTCTTCGCCGTCTCCATGATGGCGCGGGCCTGATCGGCCATGTCCTTCTCGCACAAGCTCGCGCCGACATCGACGCCCTGGGCGTAGAGGAAGGTGTTCGCCATGCCGCCGCCCAGCGCCAGCATGTTCACCCTGCCGACCAGATTGCCGAGCAGGTCGAGCTTGGTGGAGATCTTGGCGCCGCCGACCACGGCGCACACCGGACGCTCGGGCTTCTCCAGCGCCTTGGTCAGCGCCTCCAGCTCCTGCTGCATCAGCCGGCCGGCGGCCGACGGCAGATGGCGGGCGACGCCCTCGGTCGAGGCGTGCGCGCGGTGCGCGGCGGAGAAGGCGTCGTTGACGTAGAGGTCGCCCAGCTCGGCCATCCGCTTGGCGAAGGCCGGGTCGTTTTTCTCCTCCTCGGCGTGGAAGCGGGTGTTCTCCAGCAGCACCATCTGGCCGGGCTGGGCGGCGGCGATGGCGGCCTGCGCCTTGTCGCCCACGCAGTCCTCGGCAAACGCCACCTCCTGGCCGACGGCCTTGGAAAGGTCGCCCAGCACTTGGCGCAGCGTGTTCTTGGTGTCCGGCCCGCCCTTGGGGCGGCCGAAGTGGGAGAGGATCACCACCTTGGCACCCTTCTGCGCCAGCTCCTTCAGCGTCGGCGCCAGACGGTCGATGCGGGTGGTGTCGGACACCTTGCCGTCCTGCATGGGCACGTTCAGGTCGGCGCGCACCAGCACGGTCTTGCCGCTCACGCTCAGGTCGTCGATGGTGTTGAAGTCGGTCATGGCCGCAAACCCCAGAAGGTTCGAATCTGCGGCGCAACGAAGCACAGCATGGGCCGCTTTGCAACGCTGGACGGCGGGGGCAGGCCGTTGGTGCTGTGGGGACTCGCCCCACCGGATAAGCCCTCCATCTCATAAGCTATGACCGAGCCCCTCCGACGCGACGAGTCCCGACTGCCGGCGCCCGCCGACCCCTGGGGGGTTGGCCCGGCCGGGCGCATCGCCTACGCCGCGGCCCAGGCCGCCCGCGTGGCGTGGTTCTTCGGCCAGTACGCGCTGGCCGCCCGCATCTCCGGCCCGAACATCCCGCGATCCGAACGGCCGCCCAACCTGCGCACTCCCGACACCCGCGGCATCCTGGCCGAGCTGCGCGCCCTGATGGAGCGCGACCTCGCCAACATCGAGGCGGGCCGCTACCGGATGCCGCACAACCTGATCCCCAGCCCGGCGCGGGTGGTGGCGGACGCCGCCGCCTTCTTCCGCGACCTGCCGGAGGTGCAGCGCCGCCGCCGCGGCAAGGTCGGCACCGAGGTGCGCGCCAACCCGCCGCCGGGCTCGGAGAATCTCCCGCCCTACTACCGGCAGAACTTCCATTTCCAGACCGACGGCTACCTGTCGGAGCGCAGCGCGCGGCTCTACGACCATCAGGTCGAGGTGCTGTTCGGCGGCGGTGCCGACGCCATGCGGCGGCAGGCGCTGGTGCCGGTCTTCGAGCACCTGAAGAGCCGCACGGTGGCGGAGAGCCGCCTGCTCGACGTCGCGGCGGGGACGGGGCGCTTCCTCACCTTCGTCAAGGACAACTGGCCGCGGCTGGACACCACCGCGCTCGACCTCTCGCACGCCTATCTGGCCGAAGCGCGGCGCGGTCTGGCGCCGTGGGCGCGCACGACGCGCGTGGTGCAGGCGGCGGCTGAGGCGCTGCCGCTGCCGGACGCCAGCCAGGACGTGGTCACCTGCATCTACCTCTTCCACGAACTGCCGCGGAAGGTCCGCGCCCAGGTCGCGGCGGAGTGGGCGCGGGTGCTGAAGCCCGACGGCATCGTCGTCTTCATGGACAGCCTGCAACGGGGCGACAAGCCGGTGATGGACGGGCTGATCGAGCTGTTTCCGCTGGCCTTCCACGAACCGTTCTACGCCGACTACGCCCGCCAGGATCTGGCCGCCCTGTTCGCGGACGCTGGGCTGAGGGTGCGCTCCTCGACGCCGGCCTTCATGTCCAAAATCGTCGTGCTGGAGAAATCGCTGTCATAAAACTGCAATATATGGCCGGCTAGGCAATGCGGCGGCGTGCGTGTAGAAGAGTCGGACCCGAAACCAGCCGCTGACGGGCCATGGCCGACGCCGATACCAACCGCGAGACGGAATTGAAGCTGGCCGTGCGGCCGGAGGATTTGGCGGCGCTGCGGTCGGCACCGGCTCTGTCCTCGGCAACCCGCGCCACGACCAGCGCGCTGGAAAGCGTCTATTACGACACGCCGGATCAGCGCCTTGCGCGCCGGCTGGTCAGCCTGCGGGTGCGCAAGAAGGGCAAGACCTTCGTTCAGACCCTCAAGGGCCCGCCCTTCGCCGACGGCGGCCTCGGCCGCGCGGAATGGGAATGCCCGGTGCCCGGCCCCGCCGTCGACCTGTCGCTGATCACCGACGCCGGGGCGCTGGAGCTGCTCGGTTCGGTCGGGGCGGCGGAGTTGCAGCCGATGTTCACCACCGCCGTGCAGCGCACGATCCGCGTGCTGAACGGCGGCGATGCGATCATCGAGGTGGCCTTCGACAAGGGCGAGATCCGCACCCCCGACGGCGCCGCCCTGCCGCTCTGCGAGATGGAGCTGGAGCTGAAGCAGGGCGAGCCGAAGGCGCTGTTCGACCTGGCGCTGGAGCTGGCGAAGGCGGCGCCGCTGCGCGTCGAGTCGCGCACCAAGGCGGCGCGCGGCTACGCGCTGGCGGCGGGATCCATGGACAAGCCGGTGAAGGCGGAGAAGATCGCGCTGACCCCGGAGGTGACGGTGGAGGGCGCCCTATGCCGCATCGTCGGCGGCTGCCTTCAGCATTTCTCGGCCAACGAGTCCGCCTCGCTGAAGGGTGAGGATCCGGAGGGCATCCACCAGATGCGCGTGGCGCTGCGCCGGCTGCGTTCGGCGCTGGTGCTGTTCCGCCCCTTCGTGCCGGCGGAGCAGTACGACTGGATGAAGGGCGAGGTGAAGTGGCTGGGCGGGCACCTCGGCCCGGCGCGCGACTGGGACGTCTTCCTCGCCGAGCTCCTGGCCCCGGTGCGCGAGGGCGTCGAGCGGACCAACAGCCGCGAGGTGCCGCTGCTCGACGGTCTCCATGCCCTGGACGCCGCCGCCCGTGCCCGGCGCGAGCGCGCCTATGACGGCGCGCGCGAGGCCATCCTGTCGCCGCGCACGACGGAGTTCCAACTCCGCCTCGGCGCGTGGCTGGAGGAGAAGGGCTGGCGCGGCCAGCCGGTCAACGAGCAGTCCGTCCGGCTGTTCGAGCCGGTGGGGCAGCTCGCCGACCAGTTGCTCGCCAAGCGCCACAAGCGGTCGCGCAAGGCCGGGCGGGGCTTCGCCAAGCTGTCGGTGGAGGACCGCCACAAGCTGCGCATCACGTTGAAGAAGCTGCGCTACGCCGCCGAGTTCTTCCGCTCGCTGTACGAGGACAAGCCGGCGCGCCGCTACATCCAGCGGCTTGCGGCGTTCCAGGACATGCTCGGCCACCTGAACGACGTGGCGACGGCGACGCGCCTGCTGCACGACCTGCACGACGACGGCAGCCCCGCCGGCCCCGGCGAGCGCCGCGCCGCCGGTCTGGTCATCGGCTGGCACGCCCGCGGGGTCGCCGACCTCGAGCCGCACCTGAACGGCCAGTGGGAAGGCTTCACCGACGCCAAGCCGTTCTGGTCGAAGCCGGCGTAGGGGCAGCCCCCTCCCGTTGTGGGAGAGGGCAGGCCGTCACCCGTACCGCGGCGGCTCCTCGTGCGCGGTGCCGTGCTGTTGCGCGGCCCGGTCGTAGTGGCGGCGGATCATCAGGAAGATGTAGCCCACGGCCAGCACCGCGAGCACCCAGCCGCCGACGTAGAACGCTTCGTCCCTGGCGCGCGAGGCGGCCAGCAGGCCGAGCAGGGCGAGGAGCCCCGCGGCCCCGCCGACGATCCAGTTCCGTACATCCCCCATGCTTCCTCCTCCTGCTCCCGTTGGTGCTTTCATATTACCACCGCAAAGATGGCGATGCCGGACGGCGGGTCAATCCACCGGAAGCTCAAGCGCGAACACGGTCCCGCTTCCGGTGCTTTCCACCAGCCGCAGGTCGCCGCCGTGCGCCCGCGCGATCTCCCGCGCGATGGCAAGGCCCAGCCCGGTGCCCCCCGCCCGTGCCGAGCCTGCGAAGGGCTGGAACAGGTTCTCGCGCGCCCGCGGCGGCAGGCCGGGGCCGTTGTCCGTCACCGTCAGCACCAGCCGCCCCTCCGCCGTCCGGGCGTCCACCGTCACCGAATCGGCCCCCGCCTGCACCGCGTTGCGGCCGAGGTTGGCGAGCGCCCGGACGAGCTGGTCGCCATCGGCCGACAGGGTCAGCCCGGCCGGCACGCGGCTGACCCAGGCAGCCTCCGCCCGCACTCCGTCCGCCCTAAGCCCTGGCCGCAGCGATGCCGCCACCTCGGCCCCGGCCTCCTCGACCAGCGCGGCCAGCTCCACCCGCGTCCGCCGCAGCGGCAGCACGCCGTCCTGCGTGTAGGACAGCGTCTGCCCGCACAGGTCCACCGCGCGGTCGAGCGCCGCCATCAGCCGCGGCGTCACCCGGCGGACCTCCGGGTCGGTGCTCTCGGACAGATGTTCGGAGAGCAGCGCGGCGGTGGACAGGATGCCGCGCAGGTCGTGGTTGATCTTGGTGACCGCTGTGCCGAGCGCGGCCAGCCGCTCGCGCTGGCGGAGCGCGGTGCGCAGTGTCTCCTGCATGTCGGCCAGCTCCCGCTCGGCGACCCCGATCTCGTCGCGGCGGGGGCCGGGTT
>JAEYOB010000818.1 GCA_023412175.1 Pseudomonadota bacterium
CCCTGACCGGCCGCTTTTTTTTTGCGGGAATCTGCCGGAGGGTGGGAAGCGGCCGACAGGCGGAGATGCGGGGATCAGACATCATACGGCATCCACTCCACGAACTTTGGAGCGATGTCATGGCTGCCTCCGTCACCCGCGCCCTGAACGCCATCAAGCGCTACGACGCCGGGCCCGAGCACATCGACCGCGCCATCCTCGCCGCCATCAACGTCACGCTGTGCCTGGCCTCGGGCGGCAACGACCGTGTCGCGGAGGGGTTCAACAACGACATCGCGACGAGCGGAACGCGCTTCGCCTGGGTCTCCCCGCCCCGCCCTTGCCATGCCGCCTGCGCCTGATCCCCACACCGTTGATGAAATATCGGGCCGCTCTCCAACGGCGGCCCATTCCTTTGCCTTCGTAAGAAAAAAGGAAGGGCCGCCACCGGCGGCCCGAGGTTCTGGGAGACGAGGGGAAACAATGCGTCAGCGTCGGGTGGCGAAGCCCTTGCCGCCGAACGGATCCTTGCCGGGCTGGACGTCCGTGCCGCGGCGACCGCCCAGCATGAAGCCCATCATCTGCTGCTGGCCGTTGCCGGGTTCGGCAACCTTGGTGTCACGGGCCATCCACGGCGGCATCTTGCGGGCATCGGCCGTGTCGGTCTGCTGCGCAGGACCGCCCAGACCGGTCATGCGTTTCGCCAGCATGGCGACGTGCTCTGCGGAGAGTGGCACACCGCCGGACTGCACCTCGAAGGCGAACCCCGGCGCGGCAGCGAAGAGTGTAGCGGCGAAGGCGGTCACCAGGGCGATGCGGCGCATGTTTTCGTCTCCTGCGGCGCGACAGCCGGCCCCGAAGGTCCGGCGGGTTCCATGCGTGCACCCTACCGCGCAGCGCCGGGCATCGCTGTGGCCCAGGCCACATCCGCCGGCATGTTCCGCACCGCCGGCGGAAGGTGGCACGGGCCCCGAACAGGGAACCGCACGACCGGGGGAAGCTGCGCTGAATCGCGGGCTGATGGCAGGTCCGCCATCAGCCTTGTGCGCACTGCTCCGCCGGAAGTGCCGGGCTTCGCTCTCGGGCGGCCATCACGGAAAGAAGACGTTCCTCAAATTCCGGAACGAACATCTCGATGTTGCCGATGGTCCGGCGCCAGAGATCGCCGGAGAGCGCATCGCGGAACGCTCGATATTCCTCCCGATCCGTCCCGAGCCGAATGCCCAGCGCCACGTACTCGTCCCGGCTCCTGGCAATGCCGCGGTCCAGATCCATGGCGTGCAGGAGGCTGCCGGCCATGCGGGACGAGAACGTGTTTCCGGTCAGCGTGATGAGAGGGAGCCCCATGCGCAGCGCGTCGCTCGCCGTGGTGCCGGAGTTGTAGGGGAAGGTATCCAGGAAGACGTCGGCCAAGGCGAGACGCGCGTAATACTGCGCCGGAGGGACCGGGTCAGCAAAGATCAGACGCTCCGCCGCAATCCCCCGCTGGGCCGCCCGCGCGGTCATGTTCTGCTGTGCCCAGGGGCTGCGGGCAAGCACCCAAAGCACCGAGTTCTCGACGCTGGCCAGGATGGACATCCACGCGTCGAACATCTCCTCGGAGATCTTGTAGGTATTTGAGAACGAACAGTAAATGAACTTGTCTTCAGGCAGGCCGACAGCCTCACGGGTTTCGGGCGGCCCGATCACCGATTTGGTGTCATTGACCTGGTAGCAGCGCGGCATGTAGAGCGGCGCAGGATGGAAATTGTGGGCCAACGACGGCGGGACCACGAACTCATCGACGATCGCATAATCCAGCTCGGGCACGGGCAACGAACCGACGAATCCCAGATACGTCATCTGGACCGGCGCCGGACGCCAGCGCAGCACGCCCAGCCGGGAACTGTCCGTCAGACCGTTGAGATCGATGAGGATGTCGATTTCGTCCTGACGGATGGCGCGCGCCGCTTGTTCGTCCGTCAGATCGACGATGCGGGTGCATTTATCGAAGGCGCCCAGCACCCGCCTGCGCAGGTCGCTGCCATCGTCCTTGCTGCTGCAATAGCCGTAGACCTCGAAACGGCTGCGATCATGCCTTTCCAGCAGTTCGGCCATCAACATGCTCACCGGATGCAAATTGTAGTCCGATGACAGATAGCCGATGCGCACCTTCCCATGGTCGTAGCCGCGCTCCGGACACAGCCGCACGGGAACCGCCGGCATTCGCCGCTGCAGCCAATTCTCGACCCAACGGTTGGCCAGATCGTTGCTGTCGTGCAGAGCCAGGATGGACAGGCCGCTGGTTCCGGCCACCATGTCCTCGTGTGTCAGCCCCGGGATCGGTGCCCCGTACACTGGCCACTGGCACATCTTCATGCGCAGATGCAGCCAATGGGTGAAGGCATCGTGCTGACGCGGATTCGTCAGGAGACTGCGGTACAGATCGCGTTCGGCCTCGTCGAAGCGGCCCAGACGCTCGAGCAGCCGTCCCCTTTGGTTCAGCAGAGCGGTCCGGACATCATCGGGCTGGATGGCCTGTTGCCAGATCTCGAGAGCCTTATCCGTTTGGGACATGTTCTCGTGGAGCAAGCCGAGGTTGACGGCCGCTCCATGCTGGTCTGGCCTAAGCGTCAGGGCATTGCGGTAAGCTGTCGCAGCGCTGACGGTATCCCCGGAGGCCGACAGTTCAATGCCAAGATTGAACCATGCCGCATAAGCGTGGAGCGACCCGGCTCCAGCCTCGTCCAGCCAAGCCTTATAGAGGACGGCAGGACTTAACGGCTTGGAGTTTTGCTTGGCGTAGGTCGCCACATCCAGGAGAGTGATAAAACTGGCGCCACGCAGCAAGCAACGGAAGGCCTTCTCTTCCATGCCCGGCAAAATCGTCCAGTCGCGCCGGTCCAAGTAATGGACCAAATCGACAGCTTCCGCAGAAACCGAGGCATTTGCAACGGCGTTCATTTTCTCGATTGTTCGCTGTTACGAGCAAGGAAATGGCCTTATTTTTGTACGCTGTCACCCCGAGTGGTAGCAAGAAAAAATGTCGGTGCTCGCGCACCGTGGCATATGCCCTGTCCGCGCACCCGTACCCATGTCGCCGACAGCCCGATCAACCGACAGGGAAGGCATCGCTTCGGCATGCGCCCCCGGAGATCGTTCGATGGACAGCCGCACTTTGTACGAGGGGAACCCTTCCTGAATCGCAGGTCAAGGCGACACCGGTTTCCTTGCACTCCGTTTAGGTGGACCACCTCCAATGAGGCACCCCAAATTGTTGAGATTGGTGCAATACCACCTTGTTGGTTGCCCTTAAAGATGGTATAAAACTATCCTCAAAATGTATAGCTACCCCCAAAATGGAGGAGTTCTATGGGAACCGATTTTTGGCTGGCGCCGGATTTCCGCCTGAATTTTGAACGATGCGGACCCGCCTGGGGCAGATAGCCCGCGCATTCGCCCGCCCCTCAGAGCCGTTCAAAAATCGGAGATGCCACAATGGCTATCAGCCCTATTTCCTATCTGACCACGTATCAGATTTCCCAGCTGTCGACCACGAACATCGCAGCGCTGTCCACAGCCGATGTTGCGGCGCTTACGACCGCGCAGGTGCAGGCGCTCACGACGGATCAGATCAAGTCCTTCACCTCCAACCAGCTCGTGTTCTCGGCCGCGCAGCTGCAGATGTTCTCTGACGCCTCGATTGCCGCGCTCGAAACCGATTTCAATGCGCTGAAGGCAACCCAGGTGCAGGCGTTGACGACGGCGCAGGTGCGGGCGCTGACCACTGAACAGATCGCGGCGCTGACGACCGCTGATGTGCGCGAATTCTCCAAGACGCAGATCGCTGCACTCACGACGGAACACGTCCAGGCGCTGACGTCGGATCTGGCAGTCGCCCTGACCGCAACGCAGGTCTCCGGCTTGACCACGGAGCAGCTGAACACGTTCGGAACGGACACGATCTCGAACCTGACGAGCAGCCAGTTGGCAGCGCTCTCCGGATCGCAGATATCGTCGTTGGGCACGGAGAACCTGTCCGCTCTGACCAGCGCTCAGGTTTCCCGCCTTGCCAACACCCAGGTCGCCGCCCTGACCACCGACCAGCTGCAGGGCCTCACCACCGACGACATCGGCGAGTTCTCGAAGACGCAGATCGCCGCACTGGGCACCGCGCAGATCAAGAGCCTGAGCAGCGAGCAGCTCTCGGCGCTGAACAGCGCCCAGGTCTCCGGCCTGACCAACGCCCAG
>JAEYOB010000828.1 GCA_023412175.1 Pseudomonadota bacterium
CGCCGGCCGCGGCGCGCGCAGGAGGGAGGTTCCGGCGGCCAGGGCGATGGCGACTCCCTCCAGACCGGGCATGTCGACAGCGTCGAGCAGCCGGTGCAGCGCCCGCGCCGGCATGCCGGCGACCACAACCGCCTGCGGTGCGTGGTAGGTGAGCACCAGCATCGGCGGCCCGTCGGCATTGGGGGCGGGGGGATCCACGCCGAGCCGGCCGCCGCCCGATCCCTGGGATGCCGGCCGCGCCGCCAGCGCCGGGTCGCCTGCCCGCAATGTGCCGTCCGGCGCCAGAACCGCCACCGCCGCCAGGGGCGGGGGAACGGGCGGCAGGCGGTCCTGCGAGGCCAGTGTGTGGGCGATCAGATCCAGGTCGCGGGTGATGTTCTCCATCGCGTAGCCGAGCACCCCGGCGGCCAGCCGCGCAAGGTTCTGCGCGTTGCGCTCCGCCTCCTGCATGGTGCGGTCATGTTCGCGCCAAAGCGCCGCGCCAGCCAAGGCCACATAGCCAGCGACGATGGCGACCGCCAGCCCTGCCAGCAGCGCCCACGGCCTCAGCGGCTGACGGCGCAGTCCGATGCGACCGAGGACCGCAGCCATCTGGCTGGTGGTATGGCTGGTTCCCATGCAGGGGTGACCCGATCCGCAAAGAAAAGCTGTCGAAGGGGAGGCCATAATTGCCCGAGCCACCCTGTCACATCAACGCTCTTCGCCTCGGCAATCCCTCCTACGGCAAGGGTAGGACATTCGTCCGAGATGACGGTGTAGGGGCTTTTTGATAGGCGTTCAAACAATCAATAAGGCGACGCATGGCGTTCCACCCGAAGGTCTCTCGATTTCCAACGATGGGGGCAGCGTGCAGCCAGGGAGAGGGCAATGTTCAGAATCGTCAATCTTGAGCGTACGGGGGTGTATGTCGTGATGCGCGGCGGCGAGTTGGCCACATTGGGCGGTCGATGCTACTGGCCGGACGTGGCGCAGGCCCGTGAGGCCGCCCGCCGCGAGAACGCTTCCGTCAGCGACAGCGTCCTGCGCACGCTGCCGTAAGGCTCGGAGAAGCGGAAAGGCCCCATCCGCTGGAACCCGCGAGCCGGTTGCGTCAGCCCGCCCGGACGCGGGCGAGGAAGCGGTCGACCTCGGTGCGCAGGGTGTCCAACTGGCGGCTCAGTTCGTCGGTGGCCTGGAGTACGTTGCGCGCCTCGCAGCCGGTCTCGGCGGCCGAGGCGTTGACCCGCACGATGGTTTCGCTGACCTCGCGCGTGCCGACGGAGGCCTGCTGCACGTTGCGGGCGATTTCCATGGTCGCTGCACCCTGGGCGTCCATGGCCTGGGCGATCGAGTTGGTGATGCTGTTGATGCTGTCGATGGTCTCGGAGATGCTGCGGATGGCGCCCACGGCGTCCTGCGTGGCGCCCTGGACCGCGCCGATCTGAGCGTTGATCTCCTCGGTGGCCTTGGCAGTCTGGTTGGCCAGTGATTTCACTTCGCTCGCCACGACCGCGAAGCCCTTGCCCGCTTCGCCGGCGCGCGCCGCTTCGATGGTCGCGTTGAGGGCCAGCAGGTTGGTCTGAGACGCGATGTCGTGGATCAGCTTGACCACCAGGCCGATCTTGCTGGCGGCATCGGCCAAGCCCTGCACGGTGGTGTTGGTGCGTTCGGCCTGGGTCTTGGCGTCGTTGGCGATGCGGGCGGACTGCGTGACCTGTCCGGTGATGTCGCCGATGGAGGCCGACAGTTCTTCGGCTGCGGCAGCGACAGTCTGGATATTGACCGAGGCCTCTTCGGCGGCGGTGGCGACCTGGGTGGACTGGGCCGAGGTCTCCTCCGCGGTGTGGCTCATGCTGCGGGCGGTGCCCTGAAGCTGGCAGGCGGCCGAGGCGACAGCCTGCACCACGCCCTTGATTTCGCGCTCGAACGAATCGGCCGTGCTGCCCAGTTCGCGCGCAATGATCGCCGCGGTGTTGAGATCGACATAGACCGACAGCGCCAGATCCATGTCCAGGAACACCGCCTTGTTGATCGCTCCCAAGACCTGCGCCAGCCGTTCCGGCTTCTTGCGGTAGACCTGCGCCGCGATCTCGATCAGCTTGTTCAGCGTGAAGCAGTAGGCGCCCATGTACCAGCGCGGCTCCAGCCCGATGCGCTGATGCGCCTGGCCGATGCGCAGCACCTGGGCCATGTAGCCTTCATCGAAGGTGCCGGTGAAGACGTTGCGCAGCCAATGCTGTTTCTGCGCGTCCTTGGCGCGGCTGACCACCGACGGGTTCACCAGCAGACCGGCAACCTGCGGCACCGAGCCCATGTAGCCGTAGAAATCCTCCAGCAACTGGTCGATCCGCATCGCCACGTGCGGCTGGAACTCGCGCAGCAACGCCCCGCTGGTCTCGTCAAGGCGCAGGAAGCGGATGCGTTCGAGAAGAGACTGGGTCTGGGAGGCGGTGGACATGGGCGACGGGCTCCTGGACGTCATGCGCCGCAATTTGCGCTGGATTTTCTTAAAGTGCAAAATGAATTGCTGTGAGGGCGATATAATGGCCGTGGTGTACAACTGTGAAAACGACACGCATTGTCGCAGGCGAATTTTCTGTGGGGCCCTCATACCGAAGGCGCCTGATGGCTTCCATCTGGCGCCTTCGGTTCAAATCCGGCGGCACTGTGCGGGAGGGGAATGCGGCCGGCCGAGCATGGAAGCATCCATGCGCCGGCCATATCCACGAACAAGGCCGGCGGCACCCGGATTGGGCACCGCCGGCCATGACCGAGAAAGATTAGCGCGAGGATCAGGCGGCGACGACGGCCGCAGGGCGGCGCAGGGCCTGCGCGGCGCTCAGCACCGCTTTCTGCAGCTTCTCGAAGGCGCGCACCTCGATCTGCCGCACGCGCTCGCGCGATACGCAGAACTGCTGGCTCAGCGCTTCCAGCGTGGAGGGGTTATCCTTCAGCCGGCGCTCGAACAGGATGCGCCGCTCGCGGTCGTCGAGACGCTCGAGCGCCTGCCCCACCAGACGGCGCCGCATCGCCAGTTCGTCGGCGTCGGCGATGGTGATCTCCTGGTTCGGGCGATCGTCGGCCAGCAGTTCCAGCCAGTTGGTCTCGCCGTCGCCGCTCATGGTGGCGTCCAGCGAACTGTCCGAGGAGGACAGCCGGCGGTTCATCTCCACCACCTCGCCCTCGGGCACATCCAGTTCGGCGGCAATGGCGGCGACGGCCTCGGGCGACAGATCGCCCTGCTCCAACTCCTCCATCCGGCTCTTCAGGCGGCGCAGGTTGAAGAACAGCTTCTTCTGCGCGGCGGTGGTTCCCATCTTCACCAGGGACCAGGAGTGCAGGATGTATTCCTGGATGGCGGCACGGATCCACCAAGTGGCGTAGGTGGCGAAGCGGAAGCCGCGCTCCGGGTCGAATTTCTGGGCGGCCTGCATCAGGCCGACATTGCCCTCCGCCACCAGATCGGTGAGCGGCAGGCCGTAGCCGGCGAAGCCGCGGGCGATCTTGATGACGAGACGCAGGTGGCTGCCCACCAGCTTCTCCAGCGCAACGCCGCTGCCGCGATACCGCCAAGCCTCGGCCAGCGCGCGTTCGTCGTCCGGCGAGAGGATCGGATACCGCTTTGACTCCTCGACGTAGCGGGACAGGCTGGCGTTCTCACCGATCAGCAGTTTCTTGAGCACTCCGAACCTCCTCTCTCATACCCGCCTCGTCCGGCGGCCCGTCGTGGCGTGGGGGGTACGCCATGCGTGGTCGCTTACCGCTTCGGCTGTTTGAGCCATTTCTTTAAAATTGCCGAATTACCTGCGGCAGCCGCGCCGAACACCGGTACTTTGACGCGGGCGGGAAGACGAGGCAACTCGTTAAACCGGCAATCCTTAATGTTTTTCGGCGTATGTCCCGACTATTCTGTCACCTGGACAACTCGGCCGAGGGGAGGATCCTTTTTTATGTCATGACGGATTAGCCTCTCTGACCTTTGGATGAAGGAAAGAGGGGATATTTTACGTTTCGTAGAACGATCAGCGGATAGCGAGCTTCATCCCGGATGCGCGCGCATTCAGGTTTGCTGCGTGGGGAAGGTCGTGGCACGATGGGGGAGAGCGGCGCGCGGTCCTGGCCGGTGGGCCGAGGCATAAGGAAGACGCTGCGGGGCCTATGCGCGGAGTATGCCCCAGAAGCGCGACAGGCGCGCCCGGCGGGCGCGCCTGTCTTGCAATACAGCGATGCCCAGGTCGAACGACCCGGTCAGCGTCAGCCCTGGACGACCCGCTTGCGGCCGAGGCCAAGCTTGGTCGCCATCTCCGACCGTGCCTTGGCGTAGTTCGGCGCTACCATCGGATAGTCCAGCGGCAGCGCCCACTTGGCGCGGTATTCGTCCGGCGACAGATCGTAAACGGTCTTCAGATGCCGCTTGAGCATCTTCAGTTTCTTGCCGTCCTCGAGGCAGACGATGTAGTCCGGCGTTACCGACTTCTTGATCGGCACGGCCGGCGTCTGCTCCGTCTTCTGCGGAGCCACCTTGTCCTCGCCGAGGCCCCGGAAGGCCGACTGGACGCTGTTGATGAGCGCGGTCAGATCGTTCACCGCCACCGGATTGTTGCCGACATAGGCGGCGACGATCTTGGCGGTCAGGACCTGCAACTCGGAGGTGTCGATCGGCATGGCGGCTCCCCGCGGCAGGCGGATGGCTATCAGCCGTTGACGGAGTCGCGCAGCTGCTTGGCGGGCTTGAACTTCGGCGCCTTGGAGGCGGCGATCTTCACGACCTCGCCGGTGCGCGGGTTGCGGCCTTCGCGGGCGGCGCGCTCGGCCACCTCGAAGATGCCGAAGCCGGCCAGACGGACTTCCTCACCCTTGCCCAGCGCGCCCGAGATGCCCTCGAACACGGCCTGGACCACCTTGGCGGCCTCGGTCTTCTTGATGCCGGCGGAGGTGGCAACGGATTCGATCAGTTCGGCCTGGTTCATAAAAGCACTCCCGTGAAAGCGGTCGATAAATGGGCTTTGGGTGTTATTGGCAGATGGGCACCATCGGCACAAGAGTGAATGGGCCGGCGGCAACTGAGAATTTATTGGCTGACCGGCCTTCTTAGCCCACGTGTGGCGCGGATGCATCAATGGCTTGGCGCGCCAGCGCTTTTTGTCGCAATGCAGCAAAGGAATTAACCGTCCCGCGATGCTTGGACAGCACGAATCGAACGTCAGAAGCCGAGCCCCATCAGGGCGGCGATGGAGGTCTTGGCGCCGGTGTGCAGCACGAAGGTGCCGCCGGCCGTCTCCCAGGGGGCGCGCGCCTTCTCGCGGTCGTCGACCAGCACGGCGCCGGGAGAGGCGTAGCGGTGCTTGTCGCGCGCCATGCAGGTGATGACCTTCACGCGCGGCCCCAGCATGTGCGCCACCCAACGCCGCTTCTGTTCCGGCGCCCATGATCCCAGCGGCAGGCCGGTGAGGATGGTGGGAGCGAAGGGTTCGCAGAAGCGCCACAGTTCCTGCGCGTCGTGCATGAACTCAAGCGTGCCGTAGAAGTCCTTGTGGCGTGACAGTTCGCGCCACATGACCTTGGTGGGCAGTTCCTCCGGCCGTTTGCCGGTGACCGTCTTTACGCCGCGCTCGAAGTCTGCCAGCACGCCGTCGAGGTCGAGGAAGAGGGGATGCTTGGTCATGGAAGGTCGTCGGAAACGGTTTCGATGAAGGAAAGCGGCCCCCTCCCGAATCC
>JAEYOB010000183.1 GCA_023412175.1 Pseudomonadota bacterium
TCGCCTCCAGCGCCACCTTCGCCTTGAACTCCGCTGAATACCGCTTCCGATTCCCCGTCATCGGGTCCGTCCTTTCCGTCGGGCGAACCAAGCTTATCCAACTGTCCGGGAAACGGGGACCACTTCAAGGGGCACCCGGATCAAGCGTCATGGAATCGGGTGTTCGCCTTCCGCGCGTGTGCTGATACAAGTGGATGAAGGCCATCATCGCGCCAATCCCAGGAGAATCCATGCCCGGCCAAACCGAAGTCCTGTCGCTTCTGCACCTGCTCCGCCCGTACCAATGCGACTTCCGCAAGGTCCGCATCGGATCGCTGGGCGACGGCGGTTACGTCATGCCGGATGATTGCGACGGCGTTACGGCGGTCCTGTCCCTGGGAGTGGGCACGGAGGTGTCGTTCGACGAACACTTCGCCAAACGGGGCGTGCCGGTCTACCAGTACGATCCGACCGTCGGCGGGCCGCCGGTCGCGCACGAGAACTTCCATTTCAACGCCGTCGCCTGGGGTGCGACGGACAGCCCCGGCGTGGCGTCGCTCGGCACCATGATCCGCAGCCACGGGCTGAACGCGACCAACGACGCCATCCTGAAGTTCGACATCGAAGGCGGCGAATGGGACGCGATGTCCACCGTGGCGCCCGACCAGTTGAAATATTTCCGCATCATCGTCTGCGAACTTCACGCGCTGCACGCGATCCACGATCTCACCTACCTGCGGACGCTGAAGCGGACGATGAACCTGCTGACGCGGAACCATACGGTCGTGCACCTGCACGCCAACAACTGCTGCGGCATCACCCTCGTGGAAGGGGTGCCGGTGCCTGCCGTTGTGGAACTGACCCTGCTACGCAATGATCGCAGCGGGTTCGCCCCCAGCGACGAGCCGATTCCCGGCCCGCTCGATTATCCGAGCATGGACGACCGGCCCGACCTGGTGCTGCGGCCGTTCGGCTGAGCGGTCCGTCCGGCGCCGGTTAAAGGCCGATGAGAGGCTGAGCCGGCGTCGGTTCACAGGCGGGACGAGTTTCCGGGTCGCCCTATGCTCGGCCTGGAGTTGACCCGCACCGGCGCCGTCCTCGCCTGTCACCTCCATCATGACCGGATACTTCAGCGCACACCCGGTTTGCTGCCAGCTGGATGCGCCGTACCATCCTCCCCCCAGGTTTGCGACGGTCTCTCGAACTCCACCATCGCGTAGTACCATTGATCCGACAGGGCTTTGGCGAGGCTGTCGGCGGTGGGGAAGGATCGGCACAGCAGCGCATCGCCGTGGACGAACCGCTCGCGCAGACTTTCAATCGTCATTGCGATCAACAGGCGCAACACGCCTTCAAATTTGCCGCGCTCCTCCTCGTTGAAGGGCTGACCGCGACGGCGGGCGACGGCCGCGATGATGCGGTCGACCCACTCCGAGTTCATGCGTTCGCGCATGCGCAGCACCTCCGGGTTGCGCGTGGCCAACTCCGAGAACAGGCTGTAGACGCCCGCGTTTGCCTCATAGGCGCGGCAATAGTCAGTGTTGGCGATCAAGATCGCCTCGTAGCTGCTTTTTGGCCCCTTCGTCACGGTGCGGCGGTAGGTGACATATTCAAAGAACAGGTTGACGAGGACGGCGGCACATTCGTCCATGTCTTTGAAATGATTGTAGAAAGTTCCGCGCGACAACCCGGCTTCGTCCAGCAGCGCTTCCACTGTCATCAGCTTTCCCAGCGTGGTGCGCAGGTGGCGGGCGACGATGGAGAGCAGCATGTAGCGCGTTCGCTCCCGCTTCGGGCGCGTCCGTTCGCGGCTTTTAAGCGCCAGAACCTCTTCGAAGAAGAGCGGGGGAACGGATTCGCCCCACTCAGGCTCGCTGCCTTGAATTTCCTCATCATGCCGCATCTTTGTGCCCTCGCTCCCCAACCGCCATGGCCCCGACAAAAATGTTCCGTGAGCTGACTTTCGCTGCTTGACGCAGGCCTATTTTAGACATAGCGTCATATTTATACAATGCGTCATCACTGGGCAGGCCGATGGTACCTACGATGGTGGACGTCAATAAACCCTCCAGTGGCGCCTTGAACAGGGAAGCTTCCCCGAAAGCGAAGGCCACTGGTGCGACGATCGAGTTCCAATCCGTCCGAAAGGCTTATGGATCGGTAACAGCGCTACACGATTTTTCTTTGACCATTCATCCGGGTGAGTTTCTGACGATCCTTGGGTCGAGCGGATCCGGAAAAACGACGGCCCTGAACGCACTTGCGGGCTTCTCCGGGGCCGACTCGGGCGACATCCTCATCGACGGCAAGTCGGTGATCGATGAACCGCCGGAGCGGCGGAATCTGGGGATGGTGTTCCAGAACTACTCCCTGTTCCCGCACATGACGGTGTTCGACAACATCGCCTTCCCCCTGCGGATGCGTCGCGCCCCGCGTCGCGAGATCAACGAACGGGTGGAGCGGGTTCTGGAGATTGTCCGGCTTGGCGCGCTTGCAAAGCGGATGCCCCGTGACCTTTCCGGTGGACAGCAACAGCGTGTGGCCTTCGCCCGCGCCATTGTGTTCGAACCGCCCGTTCTGCTGATGGACGAACCGCTGGGCGCGCTTGACCTAAAGCTGCGCGAAGCGTTGCAGTTCGAGATCAAGGAAATCCAGCATCAGCTTGGCTGCACCGTGGTCTATGTGACCCACGATCAGCGTGAAGCGCTTGCCATGTCGTCGCGCATCGTTGTGTTGCGCGATGGCCGGATCGAGCAGGTCGGCACCCCGTCTGAGATGTACGATGCGCCGAAAAGCCGCTTCGTTGCTGATTTCATCGGGCAGACCAATCTCCTGGCCGCTGATCTGTCGAAAGCCGGATCGGTGTCCATCCCCGAACTTGGCGCCGTTTATCGGGATGCTGAGTTCCAGGCCCGTCCGGGCTCCTGGTACGCCAGCGTTCGCCCCGAAAAGCTCCAGCGCCGCCCGGCCGAAGGGTCGGACATCGCAGTGGATGTGACCGTTCAAGAGGCTGTGTTCCTCGGCGACGTGATCGAGTACAGCGCCCGCACCACCCATGGTGCACTCATCCACTTCCGAGAACAGAGACGCGACAGGGATCGGATCCCGGAACGAGGGGAGACGATCAGTCTCGTCCTGCGCCCCTCCGATGTTGTTCTCGTTCCGGACCTCTCCAAAACTGGTCGTTAAAGAACTGATTAGGAGTGCCTTTATGAAGCTGCTGCTGTGGAGCCTCTCCGTTGGAGCGGTGATTGTCGGCGGTGCCAGCGGTGCAGCCCTGGCCCAGTCTGGCAACAAGTCGATCACGATTGCCAATTACGGCGGTGCGTGGGCGGAAACTCTGAACCGCATCTGCATTGACCCGTTTACAAAGGAAACCGGCATCACCGTCAACCAGGCAGCAACCGAAGACTCCCTGGCTCAGATTCGTGTTCAGCAGACCACCAAGAACATCCTGTGGGACATCGCCCCCACCGAGCGTTCGGGCCTGCCGGTGTCGTCCAAGAATGGCTGGCTGGAGGCGATCGACTGGTCGGTGGTCGACCCGGAAAACAAGCTTCCGGCGGTTGCCCGCAAGCCGCACGCCATTGGTGCGATCG
The DNA here is from genome assembly GCA_023412175.1 of Pseudomonadota bacterium. Taxonomy (GTDB): domain Bacteria; phylum Pseudomonadota; class Alphaproteobacteria; order Azospirillales; family Azospirillaceae; genus Azospirillum. Next base: position 3,579 of record JAEYOB010000183.1, read on the forward strand.
CTTACTCCACCACCATCGGTGTGCGCACCGACAAGCTGCCGGAAGGCAAGACCTTCGGCGGCTGGAAGGACTTCTGGGACGTCAAGAACTTCCCCGGTCCGCGCACGCTGCGCAACTCCCCGGCAGAAAACCTCGAATTCGCTCTGATCGCCGATGGCGTGAAGCCGTCCGAGGTCTATGACGTGCTGCGCTCGCCGGAAGGCGTGGACCGCGCGTTCAAGAAGCTGGACGAGATCAAGCCCGCGATCACCGTCTGGTGGACCAGCGGCCAGCAGCCGGTTCAGCTGCTCGCCAGCGGCGAAGTCTTCTACGCGACCGCCTTCAACGGCCGCATCCAGCAGCTCCAGAAGGACAAGCTGCCGGTCAAGATCATCTGGAACGGCGGATCGCTGGACGTCAGCTACTACTCGATCGTGAAGGGCGCCCGCAACGTGGCCGACGCCCAGAAGTTCATGCAGTATTGCTGGAACACGCCGTCGCGTCTGGCCGAGATCGCCCGCGCCATGCCGTACTCCTCCTTCAACCCCGACATCTACAAGATCCTGTCGGCGGAAGAAGCCAAGGAACTGCCGACCAGCCCGGAGAACCTCGACGTTCAGTTCGCGCTGGACTCTGAATACTGGGCCGAAAACCTGCCGCGCATTCAGAAGCGGTGGGAAGCCTGGCGTCTGCAATGAGCGACGGCATTCCCATGCCGCGTGATGGGAAGGGGGCGTCGCGCAGCAAGCGCGCGCCTCTCTCCTCCCTCTGGCTGCTTGCCCCGGCGGCCGTGCTGTTCCTCTTCGCGTTCATCCTCCCGGTGGGCGAGGTCGCGTTGTGGAGCTTGCAGGGTGAAGCCGGGCTGTCAGCGGAGCATTACGAGGCCGCACTCGGCGAGGGGCCATACCGCACGATCCTGTTCGGGACGTTGCAGCTTTCCTTTGGTGTGGCTTTTGCCTGCGTCCTGGTCGGTTATCCGGCCGCCTATTTTCTCGTATCCTGTCCGCCGCGCAACCGCACCCTGCTGCTCCTGCTCATCCTGACTCCGCTGTGGGTCAGCGTGCTGGTGCGCACCTTTGGCTGGATCGTCGTTCTTGGCCGTGAAGGGCTGGTGAACTCCCTGCTGATCGGTGCCGGTGTGATCGATGGGCCGCTCCAGATGCTGTACACGCGCGGAGCCGTCTACATCGCGATGGTTCAGGTTCTGCTGCCGGTCGCCATTCTGGTGATGTTCTCGACCATGACCACCATCAACCGCTCTCTGTTGATGGCGTCCCGAATTCTTGGTGCGTCGCCGTGGCGTGGCTTTGTCCACATCTTCCTTCCGCTGAGCGCGGGGGGAGCGATCAACGCCTGGATGCTCACCTTCGTGCTGGCTCTCGGCTTCTTCATCACCCCGGCGCTGGTCGGCGGTCCGAAGGAGACAATGATCGCGAACCTGATCGCGACGCAGATCACGCTGACCCTTGATTGGGGTCTGGGATCGGCGCTGGGCGTGGTGCTGCTGATCGCGGGCTTTGCCGTGGTGGGTGCCATCGCTCTGCTCTTCCGGCGTGTGACGATGCTGAGCGGCCATGGAGGCTCGCGATGAAACGATCACTCTGGGAACAGTCCGGGCGCTATCTGCTGCCGGTCTATTTCGTCGGCGTCCTGCTTTACCTGCTGCTGCCGTTGCTGCTGGTCATCCCGATGTCGATCAGCGAAACGCGCTATCTGAAATTCCCGCCGCAGGGCTTCACGCTCCGCTGGTACGACGAGTTCTTCGCATCCGCCGGCTGGATCAACGCCACTCTGCGCAGCTTGCTGATCGCGGCGGCCAGCGCGGTGCTGGCCACCATCGTCGGCACCGCAGCCGCCCTCGTGCTGAGCCGTGAAGGCAAGGCGGTTCGGGCGGCCGGCCCGATCTTCCTCGGTCCCCAGGTTGTGCCGGTCATCATCCTGGCGCTCGGCACCCTGCTGGTCTTCAGCCGCTTCGGTCTGTACGGCTCGCTGTGGGGGGTGGTTCTGGTTCACGCCGTTCTGGCTCTACCCTTCGTCACCACCACGGTGTCCGGGGCGCTGCGTCAGACCGGTGACACGCTGGCCCGCGCGGCCCGCGTGCTGGGGGCCAAGCCGCATGAGGCCTTCTGGTATGTCACCTTGCCGACGATCCGTCCGGCGGTGATCTCGGCTGGCGTCTTCGCCTTCTTCATCTCCTTTGACGAGCTGGTCATCGCGCTGTTCGTCATGGGTCAGAACGAAACCCTGCCCATGCGCATCTGGGCGGACATGCGTCACGACCTGACGCCGGTTGTGGCCGCTGTCGCCACGCTGCTGATCGTCGTCACCTTCGCCGCCGTCTTCATGAGCGACCTGATCCAGCGCCGCGCCCAACGGCGCGCAGGTTAACGGGTCGCCCGTCACCGCACACCAACACCGCACCGCAATTACGGCCACCGCACTCAACGGCCCTATCACCCAGGGAAAGTGTGATGTTCTCAGATTTCCGCAGGGAAGAACCCGATGCTCTCGCCCGCCGCCTGGAGGCGATGACGCTTCCAGACTCGGTGTATGACCTGCTGCTGAATACCGCCACCCGCGTCCCGACGGCTCCCGCCTGGCGCTTCCTGGACGATGGGGTGGAGCGGAACTGGGGCGAGGTTCTGGCCAAGGTCGACACCGCCGCCGCCGCCCTGTCCGCGGTCGGCATCGGTCCGGGTGTTCACGTCGCGGTGATGTCGTGGAACCGCGAGGAATTCCCGATCACCTGGCTGGCGCTGTCGCGTCTTCAGGCGGTGATGGTGCCGGTCAACGCGACCTACACCGCGCGTGAGGTCGAGTACGTGCTGAAGACCTCGCTCGCCACCTACATGGTGCTGGAGGCGGAGTTCCTGCCGCATATGGACACGCTGGAAGCGGTGACGCTCGATCCCTCCCACATCATCGTGATCGGTGATGCGGTGTCGGACCGTCATCGCAACTGGCAGGTCCTGATGGACGAGGCCCGTGGCCGTCAGGCCCCGGCGATCCCCCGTTCGATGGACGCCACGCTGAACCTCCAATACACCTCGGGCACGACGGGCTTCTCCAAGGCCTGCATGCTCAGCAACGAGTATTGGCTGTGCCTCGGCATCAGCTCGGCCGAGTTCTTTGCCACTGACCTGCGTCGCTTCTATGTCGGCTCAAGCTTCTTCTACATGGTGGGGCAGCGCATCCTGCTGAACGCCATAGTCAGCGGTGGCTGCGCCTTCTTCCCGCGCAAGCCGGGGGCGAAGCGCTTCATGCCCGACGTGTCGGCGCTGGAATGCGATTACTGCGCCCTGTTCGAGATGGTCTACAAGCAGCCGCCGCGCCCGAGCGACGCGGACAACAAGCTGAAGATCGCCACGATCTTCGCCTTCGGACCCGAAAGCCACGCCGACTTCCAGCGCCGTTTCAACGTGTATGGCCAGGAATATTACGGCATGACGGAAATTGGCGGCGGCAGCTATGTCCCCGCCCATCGCCTGCCGGAGATGACCGGTTCGGGAAGCTGCGGCGTGGCCGCTCCCTTCCGTGAACTGATGGTCACGGGCAAGGACGGCAAACCGGTCCCGACCGGCGAGACGGGCGAGCTTTGGGTTCGTGGCCGTGGCATCCTCAAGGGCTATTTCGGCAACGAGGAAGCGACGGCGGATGCATTCACCAATGGATGGTTCCGCACCGGCGACCTCTGCCGCGTGGACTCCGAGGGCTACCACTACATCCTGGGCCGCACCAAGGACATGGTCCGCCGCATGGGCGAGAACATCGCCGCGCGTGAGGTTGAGGTGGTGCTGCGTACGCTTGAGCAAATCCAGGATGCCGCCATCGTGCCGGTGCCCGACGATTACCGTGGCGAAGAGATCAAGGCCTACATCCTGCTGGCCCCCGGTGTGACCCCGGAATCCTGCATGCCGGAATTCATCGCCGACTATTGTTCCCGTCATCTCGCCGGGTTCAAGGTCCCCCGCTACTACGAGTTCCGCGACAGCTTCCCGCTGACCGACTCCCAGCGGGTCCAGAAGAAGCACCTGATTGCCGAGAAGCCCGACCTGCGCGTCGGTGCCTATGACCGGCAGGACAAGATCTGGCGCTGACGCCAGCCCCACCGACCCAATGCAAAAAGGCCATCCGGCCTTGAATGAGGACTTTTGCCATGCCCGAAATTTCCACGCGGACAGAGGGCGCGATCCGCATCTTGACCATCTCCAACGAGGGCAAGCGGAACGCGTTTGAAGGTACGATGGCGGCGGACTTCCTCCGCCTCCTGAACGAAGCGGAAAGTGATGACGCGGTGCGCGTGATCGTGGTCACGGGGGCCGGGGATATCGCCTTCTCCAGCGGCCATGACCTGAACGAGATCGCGTCCGGCGCGCACGCCGAAAGCAACCTGGGTGAAGAGCCTTTCCTGCGCCCGCGCAGCATGCGCAAGCCGGTGATCGCGGCGATCAACGGCCATTGCTATGCCGCAGCCCTTATCTTTGCACTGAACTGCGACCTGCGGGTGGCGAGCAAGAACGCGGCCTTCGGTTCGCCGGGCGCGCGTCTTGGCATGCTGCCGGAAGGTGGCCAGATCGGCCGTCTGCCGCGACTGATGGCACCGGCCCGCGCGCTGGAGTTGATGCTGACGGCAAGCCCGCTGCCAGCCGACGATGCCTACCGGACCGGCTTCATCAACCGACTGACTGAAAAGGGCGAGGCTTTGAACGAAGCCCTCGTCCTGGCGCGTGCTATCGCCAACAATTCCCCTTCCGTGGTCGCCGCGATCAAGGCGGGGGTGATCCTGGGAGAACTTGAGGGGGTTGAGCCCGCGGCCGCCTATGAAGCGACGGTCGCCCGTCAACTGGAGAAGGAAGCCGATGCCCTGGAAGGCGTCAGTGCCTTCCTGGAAAAGCGCGCTCCCGTGTTCCGTGGCGGTAAATAACGATACGCTCCGGCGGTGACGAGCGGCTTTGTCGAACAGCTGGCGATCCGGAGCTTGTCTGTAGCGGTCATGTGCTGACTTTCCGGGAGAAGGGGCTGCTTCAGACACTTGGAAACGAGCGTGATCCGGTGCATCCCGTCCAACGGCACCGTGCTCATCAAACATTCTCCTCATTCCAGGGAAAGACTAACCATGGCCGAGAACTTCAAAGCCTTTGTGATCACGGATGTCGACGGCAAGCCCAAGGGGGGCTTCATGACGCTGACGCTGGGTGACCTGCCGGACAACGATGTATTGATTGAGGTTGCCTACTCAACACTCAACTACAAGGATGGCCTGGCCGTCTCCGGGAAGGGCAAGATCGCCCGCAAACTGCCGATGGTCGCTGGCATCGACTTGGCTGGCACCGTGGTCGAATCCCGTTCTCCCGACTGGAATCCCGGCGACAAAGTGGTCGCCAACGGCTGGGGCATGTCGGAAACGCAGTGGGGCGGCTACACCCGCTTTCAGCGCCTGAAAGCAGAGTGGCTGACCCGTCTGCCAGACGCTTTCTCGTTCGAAGAGGCCATGGGCATCGGCACCGCCGGCTATACCGCCGCGCTGTGCGTGGACGCGTTGGAGCGGTGGGGCACCGTCCGTCCCGGCGGCAAGGAAGTGCTGGTCACTGGAGCAGCCGGCGGTGTCGGCTCCGTTGCGGTGGCGCTGCTCGCCAAGCGCGGCTACCCGGTGGTGGCCTCCACCGGTCGGCCCGAGACGCACGACTATCTGCGGGGTCTTGGCGCCACCGGCTTCATCGACCGCGCCGTCCTTCTGGAAAAAGGCGCGCCCTTGCAGAAGGAGCGTTGGGCCGGCGGTGTCGACTCGGTAGGAGGGCAGACACTGGTCAACGCGCTGTCGCAAACTGTGTGGGGTGGCGCAATTGCCGCCTGTGGCTTGGCCGGTTCGGCGGACCTGCCCGGCACGGTGCTGCCACACATCCTGCGCAGCGTCACGCTGCTCGGAGTTGATTCGGTGATGGCTCCGCAGCAACTCCGCAACGCCGCCTGGGCGCGGCTGGCCCGCGACATGGACAAGAACGCGCTGAAGGCAATGTACGAAGTGCAGCCCTTCAACGCACTGCCCGATCTGGCAACCAAGATTTTCGCTGGACAGATCCGCGGCCGTGTTGTCATCGACGTAACCCGTTGAGGGGGGCCATTGGTGCGGTGACCTGAGACCGGAAAATTCCTCCAGGAATGGGTAGAGTCCGTCATCGAGAGGAGGCGGACGCATGAGCTTCCTCGCTTCCATTCACGTCAAGAGATGCATAGAGGGCGGTCTTTCCAACCTTAATCCGCGCAGCGGCTTCACGAACCGTAAGACCTTGGGCGAGCAGCGCCTTTGCGCGGCGGAGCTTGTCCTCGGTCACCACCGGCGTGCGTCCGCCCTTCCGCCCGCGGGCAACGGCTGCAACCAGCCCGGCGCGGGTCCGTTCACGGATTAGGTCACGCTCGAACTGACCAAGGGCGCCGAAGATGTGGAACACCAGCCGGCCATCGGGGGTGGTCGTGTCGACCGCTTCGGTCAGAGATCGAAAGCCCACACCGCGAGCCTCCAACTGATTCACCGTTTCGATCCGGTGTGGTAGCGACCGGCCGAGACGATCCAGCTTCCAGACCACCAGAATGTTGCCGCTCCGTGCAAACGCGATGGCCGCCGCCAGCCCCGGCCGATCAGCCTTGGCTCAGGATGCTTGGTTCTGAAATACCCGCTTGCAATCTGCCTTGGCCACCCAGTTCACCATCATGCGGTGACAACGCCTCGATAATGCGGCAGTCCGCCATGCGGCCGCCGCGGCGGCACTGGTGAGCCAAGCGGTCGAGTTCATCGCGCAGGCGCTGGAGGTCGGCGATCTTCCGTTCGACCTCATGAAGCTGTTCGAGCACCAGCGCATCCACCTCGCCGCACGGCCGGTCCGGCTGGTCGGCCAAGTCAAGCATCGCCCGCACCATCTCGAGCGGGAACCCAAGGTCACGAGCCCGCCGCACGAAGCTCAGCCTTCGGACGTGCTCCGCGCCGTAGGTGCGGTAGTTCCCCGCCGTGCGTGCGGGCTCCGGCAGGATGCCGATCTGCTCGTAGAAGCGGATGGTTTCCGGCTTCGTGCCGGTCGCCTTGCCCAACGCCCCGATGCTCAGACCGGATTTCATCGAAACACCCCTTGACCCTCTAGTTGCTAGAAGGTCCATCTTACCGGACAGACGGCGCGACCGCAGCACCCGATGTCGTGCCGCCCCTGTGTCGGTTGGAGTTCGTCATGCAGGAGAAGACCTCGGCGCTGGCCGCGGACGCGGGCAAGCAGACCTTGCGCTACAAGGTGGCGGGCATGGACTGCCCCAGCTGCGTCAGCAAGGTGGAAACCGCGCTGCGCCGTATTCCCGGCGCCGACGACATCGGCCTCAACTACCATTCGCAGGTGCTGAAGCTGACGTTGGACGAGGCGACGACGACGCGATCGAAGATCGAGGAGACGATCCGCGGCCTCGGGTACGGCGTGGAGGCCCTGGGCGAGCTGAACATCGTTGCCAACGGCGCCAACGGTGACATGGACGAGGCAGCCGCGTCCGACGAGCGGCCATGGTGGTCCACGCCCAAGGGCAGGCTGACCATCCTCATCGGCGTTCTGGTCACCGCGGGCTATTTGGTGTCTTGGCTTGTCCCGGCGCTGGAGGACATCGCGCTCATCCCCGCCGCCCTGCTCGGCTTGGCCGTGTTCGGCCGCCGCGCCGTTTTGTTGGCTCGGGCGGGCTCGCCCTTCAGCATCGAGATGCTGATGTCCGTGGCCACCGCGGGCGCCCTGTTCATCGGGGAGAGCGCCGAGGCCGCCGTCGTGGTGCTCCTGTTCGCGGTCGGTGAGCTTCTGGAGGGCGTGGCGGCGGGCACGGCGCGGTCCGGCATCAAGGCGCTGTCGAACCTCGTTCCCAGGACCGCGCTGCTCATCGACGGCGAGGCCGCCCGCGAGGTTCCGGCATCCCGCCTGGGGATCGGCCAGGTGGTCCTGGTCCGCCCCGGCGACCGGGTGCCCGCGGACGGCGAGGTGGTCGAAGGGGAGTCCGACGTCGACGAATCCCCGGTCACCGGCGAGTCCGTCCCCGTTCCCAAGCACGTCGGCTCGTCCGTCTTCGCGGGCGGCATCAACGCCACCGGCGCGCTGCGGGTCCGGGTCACGCGGACCGCGGCCGACAACACCATCGCGCGCATCATCCACCTCGTCGAAGAGGCGCAGGCCAGCAAGTCGCCCACGGCGCGCTGGATCGAGCGGTTCAGCGCGCGCTACACGCCCGCGGTGATCGCGGTGTCGGTGCTCACCGTCCTGGTGCCGCCGCTCGCCTTCGGGGGTGACTGGCACACCTGGATCTACCGCGGCCTCGCCCTGCTGCTGATCGGCTGCCCCTGCGCCCTGGTGCTGTCGACCCCGGCCGCGATCGCGTCGGGCATCGCCGCCGGGGCGCGGCGTGGCCTCCTCATCAAGGGCGGCGCCGCGCTGGAGGCGATCGGGCGCGTCAACACCGTCGCCTTCGACAAGACCGGCACGCTGACCCAGGGGCGGCCGCAGGTGACCGACCTCGTTCCGCTGGGCGGGACCGACCGCTCCCTGCTCGGCCTCGCGGCGGCCGTGGAGAACGGCTCCAGCCACCCGATCGCCAAGGCCATCCTCGACCGGGCGGCGGCCGACGGTGTGCCCCTTCGCCCAGCCCGCGACCAGAAGGCCGTTCCCGGCAAGGCGGCCCAGGGTGTCGTGACCGGGAAGCTCGTCGAGGTCGCCTCACCGCGCCACGCCGCCGAACGCTGCGGGATCGAGACCCTTCCGGCCGACCGCATCGCCGCCCTGGAGGACGAGGGCAAGACCGTGGTCGTCGTCATCGCCGACGCGCAGCCGGTCGGGTTCATCGCGCTACGCGACGAACCACGGTCCGACGCCGCACGGGGCTTGGCGTCCCTCCGGGAACTCGGTGTCCGCAGCGTCATGCTGACCGGCGACAACGCCCGGACCGGGCACGCCATCGGCCAGGGCTTGGGCATCGACGTCAAGGCCGACCTCCTGCCCGAGAACAAGCTGCGGGAGATCGCTGCCCTGAAGGGCGAGGCCCCCGTGGCCATGGTCGGCGCCGGCATCAACGACGCCCCTGCGCTGGCGGCCGCCGACGTCGGCATCGCCATGGGCGGCGGGACGGACGTAGCCCTGGAGACCGCCGATGCCGCGCTGCTGGGGAGCCGCGTCCAGGGCGTCGCCGACCTTGTCGCGTTGTCGCGGGCGACGATGACCAACATCCACCAGAACGTCGCCATCGCACTCGGGCTGAAGGCGGTGTTCCTGGTCACCACCCTGACCGGCGTGACGGACCTGTGGCTGGCTATTCTGGCGGACACCGGGGCCACTGTCATCGTCACCCTGAACGCGCTGCGCCTGCTCCGCCAGGGCACGTGAAGGAATCCACCATGTCCAATCTCGGAACTGCATCGAACGGGCGGTCAGGCCTCTCGCTGGCGCTGGTCGTCGCCCTGCTCACCGCCGTTGCGGACCAGGTCTCGAAGTGGGTGATCCTCGAGCACGTGATGAATCCCCCGCGCTTGGTCGAGGTCACTCCATTCCTCAACCTCACCCTCGGCTTCAACCGCGGCGTCAGCTTCGGCTTCCTTGGAGACGGGGCGGCGGGGCCCTGGCTCCTCAGCGGGCTGGCCCTCGCCATCGTCGTTGCGTTGGCGATGTGGGCGTGGCGCACCGACAGCCGGGCCGAGGCTGGAGCCCTCGGCGCCGTCATCGGCGGGGCCGTTGGCAACGTCGTCGACCGGGTCCGCCAGGGTGCCGTGACCGACTTCCTGGACCTGCACGCCTTCGGCTGGCACTGGCCGACGTTCAACGTGGCCGATGTCGGCATCACCGGCGGCGTCGGCCTGCTGCTGCTGCACGGGTGGCTGCAAGGCCGCCGGGCACCCGCCGCCGAAGGCGCCCACGGGGTCGGTTCGTAAACTGTCTCAAGCCAGTGCGAGGAGCCTGACATGGACGAAGTCGTCCGCTGGGGCACGCTGACCTGCCTGGCGGCAACCGGGGTTTTCTCCGCATGGCGCACGGTGTGGCTGCGGCGGCGAACCGGCGTGGACCCGATCACCTTCGGCCGCTCGGACAGCGCGCACGACTACCTGGGCAGGATCTTCCGCATCGTGACCGCCGGGGTGGCGATCCTGGCCGTGGCGTGGGCCTTCGTCGCCGACCTCCCGCAAGCCTTGGGGCCTCTGCCGCTCGGCGACGGGGTGCGACTGGTCGGCCTCGCGCTGCTCGGCGCCGCCACGGCCTGGATCGCCACAGCCCAGGTTCAGATGGGGCGCTCCTGGCGGATCGGCGTCGATCCGTCACCGACCGCCCTCGTCACCACCGGCCTGTTCCGCTTCAGCCGCAACCCCGTTTTTGTCGGCATGCTGGGCCTGCTCGCCGGGCTGTTTCTGGTGGTGCCGACCGCCCCGACGCTGGCACTGCTGGGGGTCGGCCTGGTCGCCTTTCCGGTTCAGGTCCGTCTTGAGGAGGAACACCTGCTCCGGCTGCACGGCGACACCTACGAACGCTACCGCGCCAGCGTCCGCCGCTGGCTGTAACAAGGAGGAACCGTCCATGACACTGCATCGCGCGGCGGGCATGATCGCCCTGGCCCTGCTCGCGTCCGCCTCGGTCGCGGCCGATCCGGTACGCGCCGGAGACATCACCGTTGACCGGGGGTGGGCGCGCGCCACGCTCCCGAGCGCCAAGAACGGTGCCGCGTACCTGACGGTGCGGAACAGCGGGAGCCAGCCCGACCGCATCGTTTCGTTCGCCGCGCCGGTGGCCGGGCACGCCATGGCGCACGAGACCACGCAGGAGAACGACATCCTGCGCATGCACGAGGCCGGTCCGCTGACCGTGCCGCCCGGCGGAACGCTCGAGATGAAGCCCGGCGGCAAGCACATCATGCTGATGGATCTCAAGGGGAGCCTCAGCCCCGGCCAGGAGTTCGCACTCACAGTGACGTTCGAGAAGGCCGGAAGCGTCCAGGTGCCGGTGAAGGTCGGCAAGGCGGGCGCGATGGGGCCGGAGTGACACAGCCATGCTGAGAAAGATCCGTCTGGTCCTCTGGGCCGTCGTTGCCATCGCCGCCGCGCTGTTCGCGATCCTGGTGTGGCCGGTCACCGCGCCGCAGAGGCCGGAGGCTCCCGCGGCCGGGCAGCCGCTCGCCGACTCCGCCGATTGGAAACTCGTCGATCACACCGGGCGCCCGTTCACGGCGACCGACCTCAACAGCCGACCGACGCTCCTGGTGTTCGGCTTCACGCATTGCCCCGACGTATGCCCCACGTCGCTGGGGTACGTGACCAGCGTGCTCGAAGCGCTCGGCCCTCAGGCCGAGGCGGTCAGGCCGGTGTTCCTGACGGTCGACCCGGAACGTGACACCGCGGCCGTCATGGCCGAATACGTCGCCCACTTCGACCGGCGCATCGTTGGTCTGACCGGCACGTCCGAGGAGGTCGCCAAGGCCACCAAGGATCTCGGCGCCTATGCCAGGCAGGTTCCCCAGGACGGTGGCTACACCATGGACCACTCGGCGACCATGCTCCTGCTCGACGGCGCGGGCCGGTTCCGCAGCGCCCTGGACATTCACGAGAAGCCCGAGGTCGCCGTCGAGAAGGTGAAACTCCTGCTGAAGAGCGAGAGCCGCCCGGCCGTGAAGTCCTGACGGGCTCAGCCGGCCCCTGTCCCCACTCGAATCCGCGAGTGGAGCATGCGAACATTCATCTGTCTGCGCCGCGCCGTGGCGACCGTCATCGGCGGCTCGGCATCCTGGCCACGGCGGCGACCCCGCGCGTCCTCGGCAGCCCGGACGCGCCGGTTGAGGTTGTCGAGTACGCTTCGCCCACAACGGCGCACCAACACGCCTCCAGGTGGACCAGAGGCACTGGCATTGATGGCAGGTCCAGGTTGTGCCTGTGGCCTTATCTATCGCCTACCGGCTCAATGATCTTGGTGCGGCTGCGGGCGGGACTCAGCTGGAGACGCGATCTCCTCGCCGAGGATATAATCGTCGGGAACGGCGGAGAACGGGACGATCCGTCCGCCATGCTCACGAGCGAACGCCTCCGCCGCCTGGAGGGTGGAGAAGGGCACGGGTTCAGGCTTGCCCATACCGCCCATCCGCCCACTGCCGATGACGAAATGCGCCATCCGGGCTTCGACCCAGGTCTCGCCGGGGTCGGCCCAACTCCTGGCCGTGGCCATGTCCGAGACATAGATGGCGCGGATGTCCTTCGGCTCCTCGGGAAGTCTGGTGAAGACCAGCGCATCCCGGACGGACGAGAACCAGAAGGGTGCCGGCTCGGCCTCGACAAAAATCTGCGCTTTGGGTCCTTCGTGGTCGAGCACGCTCATCCGGTCGTAGTAGCCGACCGCCTCACGGGTCAACGCCGCCGGAGGTGGCGCCTCGGCCTTCCGCTCCTCCCCGCACGCGGCCAAGGCCAGAACCATGAATAGAACCGCTGGCAGGCGCATCAGCGTGGACTCCCGGTTGCTTGCGTGAGGAGGGTGCCGGTGCGGGCGGCGTCATCAGCGGGCTGGTGTCCACGATGCCCCCCTTCTGGAGTTGGGGAAGCTGCCTCTGCGCCCAGCGGATCACCTGAATCCCGGGGCTGTTCAGCAGCAGCTTTGCCGACGGGTAGGCCCACATGACACGATCCACCAGATCATTCGGCCGGTACGCCTCATCGGCAATGCCGTCGCCGTTCAGGTCAAAGGCGGCGTTGTCGGACCAGTAGTTGCCGCGCCCGTTCTCCGACCATTCGACCACGCGGGCACCGACGTACTTCACCTGGGTGTGGTTGCCAACGAAGGCATTTCCGACAATGGTGTTGCGTTCGGAGCCGCCGGTGACGTGCGCGCCGATCTCACAGCCCTCGAACCAGTTGTCCCGGAACTCGTTCCTGACGGACCCTAGGACGAACACGCACTTGCCGGTGCCGATCCGCGGTCCGTCGGACGGTTCGGCTTCCTGCGGAACGTCCGGATCCTGGTCGCCCTGGTCGCCTCGGACGGCGGTCGCGATCTCGAAGCGCCCCTTCACGGCGTTGCCCGCGATCCGCGACCCGTTGACGGAGTGCAGCAGGAAGGCGTGGTCATGGTCGCCCTGCGAGAGATTGCCCCGGACCACGATGCGATTGGACATCATGATCGCGTAACCGACCTGATTGCCGACGGAGATGTTTCCGGACACCTCGCTGTCGTTGGTGTCCATGTAGTGAATGCCGAAGCGTACCCCCTCCAGCCGATTGCCGTTGAAGCGGTTCCGCTGGGTCTTGCTGACAAAGATGCCGTCGCGCCCTTTGACGATCCGGTTGCCGACGATGCGAGTGCCCGGACTGTTCCAGACCGATACACCGTTGCCGCGATCAGACATCCTGAGGTCATCGCGGCCGATGATCGTATTCCCCCGCACCAGCACGTCGGTCGGCCCCCAGACATAGACCCCGAAGAGGTTCCCTTCGAGGTGATTGCCCTCGATCACCGCCCGGTCGGCGGCACGGTCGAGGTAGATGCCGGACGCGATACGCTCCCGGTCCGTACCCGAACCGCGGACGACCAGATTGCGCACGGCGACGTCCGGGGCCTTGACGGTGATCACCCGGCCCTGCTCCCGGCCATCGAGCACGGCCCCGGCCTCGCCTTGCAGCGTCAGCGGGCGCATCACCGTCACAGGGCCATGATGCACGCCGGGTTCGAGCACAAGCACATCGCCGTCCGCCGCGGCGTCCAGAGCCGCCTGCAAAGCCTCCCCACCCGCGGGAACCCGCGTGGTACCGGCGGAGACAGGCTCAGCGAGAACGCCCATGGCGACGCCGAGCAGCCCAACAAGAACCACGCGGATGCGGCATCCGCAGCGTTGTCCGATGCGGCCGGTCAAAATTGGGTTCCAGGTTGTCATAATGCGGCATTCTCCGCTGTGCTTCATAAGGGACGTCCACCGGACGGAGAGTTCCGTTGATGGAAGTCAACGCGGGAAAAGAAAGGCGGTGTAGTATGGCGGCGGCTTTGCGGTCCCCCGCGCAGCCGGGAAGGTTTTAGGGTATGATAAGCGGTTTCGGAGCAATTTTTCGGTACATGGCGGTTGGCCTGCTTCTGCTGGCCATGCTCGTCGCGCCGTTGGCCCCGCTGACCGCCCCGGCTCGGGCCAGCGCCCTCTCCGACCACTGCGGCCATGCCGCCGGATCGCTGGCCCCAAGCCCTGTCGGCACCAATCCCGTGTGCGCCAGCGCTTCTCCCTGCGCGTCCAGCCTCGAGGGGACGGCGCCGACCGAAGCGGCGAGCCGGAGCGGCTGCCCCGACATCGACGGCGCGTCGGGGCTCGGCGACGGCTGCATGGCCGTGGACTGTCACGCGATGCACGTCAGCCTGCCCATGGGCAACGCACTGCCCCTCGTCGTTCCGCCGCCTGCGTCGGGGGCGATGCCTGGCACCGTCCCGTTGAACGGCATCGCGGTCGATCCCGCGCTGAAACCACCGCGCTCATCCATCTGATCGCCCGGCCCACGCCGGACTCGGCCGCCTCACCGCCCGCGCACGTGGACGTGTAGGCGTCTCGCCGCGTCCGTGGCGAGGGTCATCAGCGGCCATGGCGCCGCGATGGAGCCACAGGCTTACATCCGCCCACACGTCAGCGGGTCCCTGAGTTCCGAAAGAATGCAGAGATGTTCATGAAATCTAAGAAGGTTGCGACCGCCTACGAAGCTGCTGCGGTGGCGAAACGGAATTGACGACATGGCAAACAACAGGACACGACCGAAAAAGCGCCAGGACAGCGCCGTTCAGCCTCCCGTGGCCGAGGCGTCGCAGGGGGAGCCGCTTTGGACGATGCTCTTTGCGGCGTGGGTCATCGCGCTGGGCTCAACCCTGAGCGTGCTCTTCATCGGCGAGATCATGGGCCAGACCCCATGCGTGCTGTGCTGGTACCAGCGGGCCTTCATGTTCCCGTTGACGGTGATCCTCGCCATCGCCTGCTATCGAACGGATGGTGCGGTGTGGCGCTACGCTCTGCCGCTGGCCGCCATCGGCGCCGTCATCGCCATCTGGCACACGCTGGTCTTCACCGGTGTGGCGCCGGCCGCGCTGGAACCCTGCGGTGCAGGCCCGTCCTGCTCCAGCGACACCATGACCATCCTCGGGGGCATCCCGCTCCCGCTCCTGTCGGTTGGCGCGTTCGGCGCCATCGTCGTTCTCATGCACCTCGTCCGGAAGAAGCTCACCCCATGACCAAACGCACCCTCGTCGTCCTGACGGCCATCGTGTCCGTTGTCGTGTTCGCGGCCGCAGGCTGGTGGTTTACTGCCAAGCAGGCAGGTAATGCGGGCGTGCAGGTGGCCGACGCCGCCGTGCTCGTGCGACCGCATTCGCCGATCTTCGGTCCGAAGACGGCGCCCGTCACCATCGTCGAGTTCTTCGACCCTGCCTGCGAGACCTGCCGGGCCTTCTATCCCGTGGTCAAGGAGATCATGGCCCGGTTCCCCGATCAGGTCCGTCTGGTGATCCGGTACACCCCTCTCCACCAGGGCTCGGACGAGGTGGTTCGCCTGCTCGAAACCGCGCGGCAGCAACGGAAGTTCGAACCCGTGCTGGAGGCCATCCTGCGTGCCCAGCCGCAATGGGCAAGCCACAGCGCGCCGCGCATCGACAAGGCGTGGGAGGCGGCGGCGGCGGCCGGTCTCGACATTGCCAAGGCGCGCGATACGCTGATGTCGCCGGGCGTGACGGCCGTCCTGGATCAGGACCGCAGCGACTCGGTGGCGGTCGGTGCGCAGAAGACGCCGACGTTCCTGGTCAACGGCAAGCATTTGCCGAGCTTCGGCGCCCAGCAACTTTACGACCTCGTTGAAAACGAGGTGCGGGCGGCGCGGGCCACGTCCGCCAAGGGCAGCTGAGTCGGAGGTGGTCTACGGCTTGGCCGCCCACCGCCTCGTCAGCGACAAGCTCGGCGAGGAACGCGGCATCGAGGCCGAGCCCGCGGTAAGCCGAGCCTGCGCCGACCTGTCGCCGGAGGAATGCCGGTCGGTGGCGGCCGAGAGCGCGCCTCACGCCTGGACCAGCAGCGCCGTCCCGTACATGACGGCTACGCCGAGGAACACTCCGGCCAGGGCGGACGGCGTCGCCCAGGAGGCGCCCTGTCGGCGCGCTTGGCGGACCATCAGGCCGCCGACCTCGACGACGACCTGGAGGATCGCCCCGGCGCCCACGGCCAGCGCCAACGCTGCCCAGTGCGGCGAGAAGGCGTAGCTGCCCAGCCAGATGCCCGCGACGGCGGGCAGCCCGGCCAGAGCGGCCAAGCCGACGAAGACGGGCCAGCGCGGCCGCTCGCCGACCAGCGGCGCGACGATGCCGATCCCCTCGGTGACGTTGTGCAGCGTGAAGCCCAGCACCAGGAAGGTGCCGAGCGCGGCGGCGCCCGTGGCGAAGGCCGAGCCGATGGCGAGCCCCTCGCCAAGGTTGTGCAGCCCGATCCCCAGCGCGATGGAGGTCGCCAGGGTCACGCCGCCGATCTCGTCGCCCTTGCGGCGGGCCACCGCCATCAGCAGCGCGAACGCCAGGGCGGCGACGATCCACACCATGGCGCCGCCCTTGAAGCCGGGCGCGGCCCCGGCGGCAAGCTCCAGCGCCTCGCCGAGCGTGTCGACCAGCAGGAAGCCGAGCAGGCCGACGGTGAGCGCCAGGGCGAAGCCGAAGGTCCGCGTACCGCCCGCGCGCAGGGCCGGGTAGAACAGCATCCCGAGGGCGACCGGCACCACGCCGACGAACACGCCCACCAGGCCGAGCAGGCCGACGCTGTTCGACTCCGGCGTCGCCACAGCGACGTCGATGGCGTGCTCGAAGGTGACGCCGGTCCGGGTGACCAGGACGACCTTGTGCGTCTCGCCGAGCACCCAGGGGTAGGGGATGCGCAGCCACGCCGCCGACAGCCGCCCGAGGTCGCCGGGCGGGTCCTGGACGAAGTTCCAGTAGGCGCCGTCCACTTGCGCCTGGGCGATCCGCATCGGTTCCGTGCCCCCGGCGCGGAGCAGGAGCGCGATGCCGTCGCCGTCGAGGACGTGCCGTTCGACGGTGATCCGCTCGACCGGCGGCGCCCGGCCGGTCAGCGGGCGCAACGGGTCGGCGGCGAGGAACGCGGCCGCAACGGCGACGATCAGCAGCAAGGGTGCGAGAACGGCAACAAGGGTGCGGCCGGGCGTGGTCATGCAACGCTCTCCCGCACATCGAACATGCTCATCCAGCCGAGCTCGATGAACTCGGACTGATGGGCGTGGAACATGTAGAGGCCCGCCTCGTGGTCCTTGAAGCTGAACTCCAGGATGCCGCGCTGTCCCTGGCACTGCGTCACGGTGTCGACGGTGCGCAGCGTCGGTGTCAGCGTCGTGCCGTGGTCGTAGTAGTCGAAGAAGTTGCCGTGCAGGTGGAAGCTGTTGATCGGGTCGAATTCCGTCACGTTGACCAGATAGACCCGCACCGGCCGGGAGCGGTCGATGACGATGGGGCGCTTGGAGTAGGCGTGGGCGACGGTGTTGGCGGCGTAGACCTCATTCTCCTCGTCGAAGTTGGTGTCGAAGGCGTTCATCACCATCACGAGCTCCTGCCAGCCCCGGTTCTCGTCGGTGCCCAGCAGGCGCGAGCGCGCGGTCGCCTCGTGCTCGGGGTGGCGCGCCGGATCGGGATCGACGATGAAGGCGCCGTACAGGCCCTTGTGGATGTGCCGTTTCACCGGGACGGTGTGGCAGTGGTAGAGGTGGCAGCCGAATGGGAAGGCGTCGAACTCGTAGGTGAACGTGCCGCCGGGCTGGACGTCTCCAGCCCCCGGCACGCCGTCCATACGGGCGGCGTGGATGCCGTGGAAGTGGATGGAATGCGCGTGCGAGCCGCGGTTGTGGAAGCGCACGCGCACCCGCTCGCCCTCTGTGACCCGAATGGTCGGCCCCGGGACGCGGCCGTTGTAGGTCCAGGCGGGAAACAGGATGCCCGGTGCGATCTCAATCTCCTTGTCCTCGGCAACGATGTCGAACTTGCGGCAGGGACGGCCGTCAGGGCCCCGGACCAGCGTGCCGGTGTCCCAGTCGGTCAGCATGCGATGGGGGTCGAAGCCGTTGCGGGCGTGGTCGACCTCGCCGACCGTCATCATGCCGCCGTGCATGGCGTGAGCGGCCGATGCTGGCGCTGCGGGCGGTGCGTGTCCGGACCCATGGGGTTGGGCTGCGGCACCGCGCAGAGCCAACCCTGCGGCCTGGGCACCGCCCAGCAGAGCGCTGCCCGCCAGAAGCAGCCGACGTGTCACAGGAAGGCTGAACAGGGACTTCATGCCGCGGTTCCCGCGTGGGGCCGATGCTGTTTACGGCCCAGTGATGTGCCTGAAGCCATAACATGTAGCCTCGGCTACAGTTCTCAACGGCGGCTCGACATCCCCTTCGGAGCAGCCGGAAGCACCGCTGCCCCCGACACGCGATATCGTGGCATAATGCATGTGCGTGGGAGGGGCAGACAGTGAATGCAGAGCGTGCGCGGCGGGCGCCGGTAACGATGCTGGACGCGGAGCGGCAGGCGGCGAACTTCCAGAGGGTCCGGGAGGCCCACCAGACCGAGGTGGCCGAGGACTACGTTGAACTCATCGCCGATCTGATCGACACGACCGGCGAGGCGCGGACAGCCGACGTTGCCCGGCGCCTCGGCGTCGCCCACCCCACGGTGGTCAAGACAATCGCCCGTCTGCAACGGGACGGCTTGGTCAAGACGCAACCCTACCGCTCTATCTTCCTGACCGAGGCGGGGCGCGCGGTGGCCGAACGGTCCCGCCAGCGCCATGCCATCGTCGTCGGCTTCCTGAAAGCGATCGGGGTGAGCGACGAGACAGCGGAGCGTGACGCCGAAGGCGTCGAGCATCATGTGAGCGACGAAACCCTGGCCGCCTTCGAACGAATGATTGGGGCGAAGCTGGAGCCATCGTAAACATCGCGCAGGGCACCTCCAGGACCCAGATCACGTTGGTGAGGAACTCATTCTGGAGGTTGTCCGTCAAACGGTCCTCTGATGGTCACAGGTGGACGTGTCCGCCAACCAGCGCTGCAATGGCAATCCGGACAAATTGATTGTTGGACGAGTTGACGGACAGGCCGAAGCCAGGCTGTTCGGCGATAGACATGTTTCTTATGGGTGGGGCTCTATGACACCGGTTTTCGGCGAGGGTTCCCATCACATCACGTCCCTCCGTAGAGGCGCCGCAAGGTCAGACGAGCGGACAGGGGACTATGGTAACCTACTTGCCGGTAGCAGCTATCAGGCTCAGCACAGGCGAGCTCCGAGTCGCCGCTCGTTTGGCTGTTTGGCGAACTCAACGGTCATCTGTCTGCACGGATTCCATGCTCGGTATCAAAGATTCCGGCGCGGCCCACACCCACAGGGTGGGGGATGCAAAGCGGGGCTTGACGAAATGCATCCGAATGCGGATGTTTTCCATCGTCGCAAACAGAGGAGGGCGTCATGCCCAGTCTATGGAGTCAGTTGTTGGAGAGATGGCTCGAGCCCAGTCCCCCGGCCGGAACCGAGCACCTGTGCGAGCGCATGCGGCGTGACATCGGCCTGATCGATGGCGAGGCGTGTGCGGTTCCGGCCGAATCCATCCCGTACCGGAACTTTTCGGAAGCTCGGATTTTTTGCAGCTTGCCAGCCTATCGCTGACCGGCAATCCTGTCGGCGCGTGGCGACACGCATTCCCCAACCCATGGAGAAGACGATGAAACTCGTAACCCCCGTCAACCCGATTACCCGAGCTCGAACCATGCATCGAGATTCCCATTGGCTTCACGCCGGCCTGCGCAGCGAATTCCGGATAACGAGAGGGTGTCATGACTGTTTTTCTGGCTTTGGGTGGTCATCGGGTCTTTGCTGAACACGCCCTCTGGGCCTCACCGGGTGCTTTCGACATCCGGCGGGAAAACGGGGAACTCGTGGTATGGCTTGGACGCCTGCACTTGATCTACACGCCGGCACGATGGTCGCCGCCGCCGACATTCCGGCGCAAACGGGGAGGGTCCGCTGATGCCGACCCGCACCCGTCCTGACGAGATTGCGACCGTCACGCGCGTGCTCGAGGCGTTCCGCACGCTCGACCCCGACCTGCCGATCCAGTACGCGCTGTCGTTCATGACGATCGCGCAGAACGAGGGCATCTCCATCGGCGAACTGGCGGAACGCCTGGGCATTGCCCAGTCGTCCGCCTCGCGCAACGTGGCGGCGCTCAGCCGCTGGCATTCCTTCGGCAAGGCCGGCCTCGATCTGGTGAGCGCGCAGGAGGATCCGCGCGAACGCCGCCGCAAGGTCGTGGCGCTGACCGATAAGGGCCGCGCGTTCCTCGACGAGCTGCGCGGCATCGTCAATCCGGCCAACCCCAAGGCCGAGCTGCACCGTATCCGGAGCGCATGACCGGCGGGCCACCGCGGGTCACCTTCCGCGAGGCGTTGCGGGTGTGGACGCGCATCGGCCTGCTCAGCTTCGGCGGGCCGGCCGGTCAGATCGCCACCATGCACCGCATCCTCGTCGAGGAGAAACGCTGGATCGGCGAGGCGCGCTTCCTGCACGCGCTCAACTTCTGCATGCTGCTGCCGGGGCCGGAGGCGATGCAGCTCGCCACCTACGTCGGCTGGCTGCTGCACGGGACCAGGGGCGGCATTGCCGCCGGGCTGCTGTTCGTGCTGCCGGGCTTCTTCGTCATCGTGGCGCTCAGCACGCTGTACGCGCTGGGGCGCGATCTGGCGCTGGTCGCCACGCTGTTCTACGGGCTGAAGGCCGCGGTCTTCGC
The DNA here is from genome assembly GCA_023412175.1 of Pseudomonadota bacterium. Lineage (GTDB taxonomy): Bacteria > Pseudomonadota > Alphaproteobacteria > Azospirillales > Azospirillaceae > Azospirillum. The sequence continues at coordinate 24,360 of JAEYOB010000183.1, forward strand.
CGTGGTGGTCGAGGCGCTGCTGCGCATCGGCAAACGCGCCTTGAAGGGGCGCCTGCACCTGTTGCTGGCGGCGTCGGCATTCGTGGCGATCTTCGCGCTGGGCACGCCGTTTCCGCTGATCGTGCTGGCGGCGGGGATCGTCGGGCTGGCGGGCGCGCGGCTGCGGCCGGACCTGTTCGCGCCCGGACCGCGCAACGGGGCGGAAGCCGACGACAGCCTCGCGGTGGGCACCATGGCGCCCGGCGAATCGCGCGGGCTGGGGCGGTCGCTGCGCGTGGTGGCGGTGTGGGGCGCCCTGTGGGCGGCGCCGGTGCTGGCGCTGGCCGCGCTGTTCGGGGCGGACAGCATCTACCCGGATCTTGGCTTGGTGTTCAGCCAGGCGGCGGTGGTGACGTTCGGCGGCGCCTACGCGGTGCTCGCCTACATGGCGCAGGCGGCGGTGGAGACGCTGGGCTGGCTGCAGCCGGGCGAGATGGTGGACGGTCTGGCGCTTGCCGAGACGACGCCGGGGCCGCTGATCCTGGTGCTCACCTTCGTCGGTTATCTGGCGGCGTTCCGCGATCCGGGCGGCGTGTCGCCGCTGATGGGCGGCTTCCTCGGTGCCGGGCTGACCACCTGGGTCACCTTCGTGCCGTGCTTCCTGTGGATCTTCCTGGGCGCGCCGTACATCGAGGCGCTGCGCCACAGCCGCGCGCTGGCCGGCGCGCTGTCGGCGATCACCGCCGCGGTGGTCGGGGTGATTCTCAACCTGACCGTCTGGTTCGGTCTGCACGTCGTGTTCGGCGAGGTCGGCGAACGGGCCGGCGTGCCCTGGCCGGTGTGGGGCAGCGTCGATTGGATGGCGCTGGCGATGTCCGCGGTGGCGATGGTCGCGGTGCTGCGCTTCCGCGTCGGCATCCTGTGGACGCTGGCGGGGTGCGCGCTGGCGGCGGTCGTGGTGCGGATGGTGCCGTAGGTTACGGCAGGCCGCGCCGCACCACGTCCAGCAGCGCCCTCACGCCGGTCTCCAGCCGGTCGAACTCCAGCCCGCCGGCGCGGTCGGTGCAGTGCTCGGGCAGAGGCGGGACGTGGATGAAGGCCACGGGAACGTTGAGGGCGCGCGTCTCGATGGCATGCCGCGCCCGGAAATACAGGTGATTGCAGACGTAACCGCCGGCGTGGTCGCTCGTGGACACCGGCACGCCGGCTTCGGCCAGCGCCTGCACCAGCAGCGGCACCGGCAGCCCGCAGCCGTAGGAGGGTGGGGCTCCTTCGACGATCACCGCGCCGTTGCGCACGGTGCCGGCGTTGTCGGCCTGCTCGGTCTCGTCGCGGTTCCAGGCGACGCGCTCGACCAGCACCACGTCGGTCTTGTAGGCTAGGCCGAAGCACAGCGCTGCGGCGGGTCGGTGCGCGTCCAGCAGCGCCTCGAAGGCGTCGCCGGACGTGCCGTACTCCACCGGCAGCGTCGCCGTGACCACCCCCTCCATCCCGGCCAGCCGCTCCATCAGCAGCATGGTCGGATTGACCGCGTTGCTGCCGAAGGGCTGGAAGCCGGTGAGGAGGATGGGGGCGGTCATCATGGACGCAGCAGGCCGATGATGTCCTTCACCTCGGCCAAGTGATTGGCGGCGATGGCCTCGGCGCGCTCGCCGCCCTTGCGCAGCAGGCGGTCGATCTTCGCCTTGTCGGCCAGCAGCTCGTTCATCCGCTTGGTGATCGGCGCCAGATGCGCCACCGCGGCGTCGAGCAGCGAAGTCTTGAACTGCGAGAACTGCGCGCCGGCGAAGCGCTGGATCGCCTGCTCGCGCGTCTCGCCGGACAGGGCGGCGTAGATGGTCACGAGATTGTCGGCCTCCGGGCGCTTCTCCAGATCCTCCAGGTTGTCCGGCAGCGGCTCGGGATCGGTCTTCGCCTTGCGGATCTTCTGGGCGATGGCGTCGGCGTCGTCCGTCATGTTGATGCGGCTGTACTCGGACTCGTCCGACTTGCTCATCTTCTTGGTGCCGTCGCGCAGCGACATGACGCGCGTCGCCTCACCGAGGATCTGAGGCTCGGGCAGCGGGAAGTACTCGACGTCGTAGCGCCGGTTGAAGGCGCCGGCAATGTCGCGGGCCAGCTCCAGGTGCTGCTTCTGATCCTCGCCGACCGGCACATGGGTCGCCTTGTACAGCAGGATGTCGGCGGCCATCAGCACCGGGTAGGCGTACAGGCCGAGGTTGGCCATGTCGCGCTGCTTGCCGGCCTTCTCCTTGAACTGCGTCATGCGGTTCAGCCAGCCCAGCGGCGTGTGGCAGGACAGGATCCACGACAGTTCGGAATGCCCGGCCACGAAGGACTGGTTGAAGAGGATGTTCTTTTCCGGATCGATGCCGGCCGCGATGTAGGCGGCGGTGACCTCGCGGATGTTGTTGCGGAGCACGTCCGGCTCCTGGTCGATCGTCAGCGCGTGCAGGTCGACGACGCAGAAGATGCACTCGTACTCGTTCTGCAGCCCCACCCAATTGCGCAGCGCGCCCAGATAGTTGCCGAGGTGCAATTGGCGGGTCGGCTGCATGCCGGAGAAGATGCGGTTCACGGGGTGCCCCTTCGCTGCGCTTCAGACGTGTGGGAGGCGGGTTTTATGGGACGGCCGGGCGCGCGGGTCAAGCCGTGCGCGGCTGAGCCCAGTGCGAACCTGGACAGATCTTCGGACAGATCGGGCTCGGCCATCACCGCGTATGTGGCCCGCCGCATCGTCATGCTGCCGCCCGTTTTCCCGCCAGTGCCTTCAGGTCGGCGAGGTCGGTGCCGCCCAGCAAGTGTGCCAGCGCGAAGAACAGCCCGCCGCCGCCGGCCACCAGCAGCGCCAGCGCGCCGAAGCGGACCGCCGTTGCGCCCGCCTCCAGGAACGGCGCCAGACCCGTCATGCCGGCCGCCAGCCCGGCACCCATGCCC
>JAEYOB010000304.1 GCA_023412175.1 Pseudomonadota bacterium
TCGAGCAGCAGTGGGTGAGCCGCATCCACACCGCGCTGAAGGCCGCCGAAGCGCGCGGCGACATCGAGTATGTTTGGGCCGAGTCGGTCGCCAACACCGACTACGAGCGCGTCATGCGCCAGTATGCCGAGGGCGGCCAGCAACTCATCTTCGGTGAAGTGTTCGGGGTCGAGCGCGCGGCGCGCGCAGCGGCGAAGGATTATCCGAAGACCGCCTTCGTCATGGGCTCCAGCTTCCAGCCGCAGGAACCGAACTTCTCGGTCTTCGACAACTTCATCCAGGAGCCGGCCTATCTGTCGGGCATGATCGCCGGGGCGATGACCAAGTCGAACGTGATCGGCATGGTCGGCGGCTATCCGATCCCCGAGGTGAACCGCCTGATGAACGCCTTCATGGACGGGGCCAAGGAGGTCAACCCGAACGTCAAGTTCATGGTGAGCTTCATCGGTTCGTGGTTCGACCCGCCGAAGGCCAAGGAAGCCGCCTTCGCCATGATCGACCGCGGCGCCGACATCATGTACGCCGAACGTTTCGGTGTCTCCGATGCCGCCAAGGAGCGCAAGGTTCTGGCGATCGGCAACGTCGTCAACACCCAGCCGCAGTACCCAGAGACGGTGGTCGCCAGCGCGCTGTGGCACATGGAGCCGTCGGTGGACCGCGCCATCGCCGCGGTGAAGGCCGGCAGCTACAAGGCCGAGGATTACGGCCCCTACAGCATGATGAAGCACAAGGGCTCCAGCCTCGCCCCGCTCGGCACCTTCGAGGGCAAGGTGCCTGCCGACACCATGGCGAAGGTGAAGGCGCGCGAGGAGGAGATCCGCGGGGGCAAGTTCACCGTGAAGGTCAACGACGGCGAACCGAAATCGACGATGTAAGGCCATGGCCCCACCCCGTCCCATCCCCGCTTTCCAGGGGGAGGGACGGGGCGGTGCCGATGTCTGTAAAGCTATGATCCAATCCCCCCAGCCGGCCGTCCTCCGTCTCGCCGGCATCACCAAACGCTTCGGACCGCTGGTCGCCAACGATTCCATCTCGCTGACGCTGCACGCCGGCGAGGTGCTGGCGCTGCTTGGCGAGAACGGCGCCGGCAAGACGACGCTGATGAACATCCTGTTCGGCCATTACGTGGCCGACGAGGGAACCGTGGAGGCGTTCGGCCAGCCGCTGCCGCCCGGTTCGCCGCGCGCGGCCCTTGAGGCCGGCATCGGCATGGTGCACCAGCACTTCACGCTGGCCGACAACCTCTCCGTCCTCGACAACGTCGCCGTCGGCACCGAGCCGCTGTGGCGGTTCTGGTCCGACCGTGCCGCCGCCCGGAAGCGCCTGCTCGATCTGGCCCAGCGCTTCGGGCTGGGTGTGCGGCCGGACGCGCTGGTCGGCGACCTGTCGGTGGGCGAACGGCAGCGCGTGGAGATCCTCAAGGCGCTGTACCGCGACGCCCGTATCCTGATCCTCGACGAGCCGACCGCGGTGCTGACGCCGCAGGAGGCGACCGGCCTGTTCGACACGCTGCGGCGGCTGACGGCGGACGGGTTGGCGGTGGTTTTCATCAGCCACAAGATGAACGAGGTTTTCGCGGTCAGCGACACGGTGGCGGTGCTGCGCGGCGGTCGGCTGGTCGCCACCCGTGCCACCGCCGAAACGGACCGCGAGGAACTGGCCGCGCTGATGGTCGGCCGCGAGTTGAAGCCGCCCACTCCCGCACCCATGGCGGCGGGGGAGCCGGTGCTGACGCTGTCCGGCGTCACCGTTGCTTCCGGCCACGGTCGGCCGCTGCTGGATTCGGTGGATCTCACGGTGCACCGGCATCAGGTCATCGGCATCGCCGGCGTGTCGGGCAACGGGCAGACCGCGCTGGCCGACCTTGTCAGCGGCCTGATCCATCCGGATTCCGGAATACTGGCGCTGAAGGGCGAGCCGGTCGGGCAGGCCGATCCCGCGGCCATGGTCCGGCGCGGCGTGGCGCGCATACCCGAGGACCGACACGCCGCCGGCCTCGTCGGCTCCATGGCGGTGTGGGAGAACCTGATCGCCGAGCGCTACCGAGACGCAGCCTTCCAGCGCCTGGGCGTACTGAAGCGGGGGGCGGCGCGCGCCTACGCGCATGAGGTGATCCAGGCCTTCGACGTGCGCTGTCCGGGGCCGGAGGCGCGCACGCAGCTGCTGTCCGGCGGCAACATGCAGAAGCTGATCCTGGGCCGCACGCTGGCGCACGGGCCGGACCTGATCCTGGCGGGCCAGCCGACGCGCGGGCTGGACGTCGGCGCGGTGTCCTACGTGCATGGCCGACTGCTGGAGGCGCGCGCCGCCGGGGCCGGAGTGCTGCTCATTTCCGAGGATCTGGACGAGATCCTGGCGCTGGCGGACTGCATCGCCGTGGCCTACCACGGCCGCCTGACGCCGCTGCTGCCGCACGACCGCGTGTCGATCCGCCAGCTCGGCCTGCTGATGGCCGGGCAATGGGAAGTTCTTTCGGAGATCGCCGATGCGGCTTGAACCGCGCACGCACACACCCTTGTCGATCCGCGTGCTGGCGCCCGTGGGAGCGGTGCTGGCGGCGCTGGCGCTGTGCGCGATTCTGGTGGCGTGGACCGGCGCTCCGGTGCTGCGCGCCTATGGGCTGCTGGTCGAGGGGGCGGTCGGCTCGCGCTTCGCGCTGACCGAGACGCTGACCCGCGCCACGCCGCTGATCTTCACCGGGCTGGCCGCCGCCGTCGCCTTCCGCGCCAAGCTGTGGAACATCGGCGCCGAGGGGCAGCTCTACATGGGGGCGCTGGCCGCCGTGGTGTTGGGCGGCGGCATGCTGAACCTGCCGTTCTGGCTGCTGATCCCCACCGTGCTGCTGGCCGGCGCGCTGGCCGGAGGCTTGACGCTGCTGGGGCCGGCGGTGCTGAAGGTGCGCTTCGGCGTGGACGAGGTGGTGACGACGCTGCTCCTGAACTTCGTCGTGCTGCTGCTGGTCTCCATGCTGCTGGAAGGCGCCTTGAAGGATCCCATGGGCATGGGCTGGCCGCAGTCCGCGCCCGTCGTGGAAGCAGCCGAACTGCCCAAGCTGGTCGAGCGCACACGGCTGCACATGGGGTTGCTGATCGCCCTCGCGCTGGCGGTGATCCTCTGGCTGATCGACACCCGCACCATTTGGGGCTACGAGAACCGCGCGGTCGGTGCCAACCCGCGCGCCGCCGCCTTCGCCGGCATGCCGGTGACGAAGGTCATGCTGCGCACAGCCATCCTGTCCGGCGGCCTTGCCGGGCTGGCCGGGGTGGCGGAGGTGTGCGGGCTGAAGGGGTATCTCACGCTCGACCTGTCGCCGGGGTTCGGCTACAGCGGGATCGTCGTCGCCATGCTGGCGCAATTGCACCCGTTGGGCGTCGTCGCGGGGGCGCTGTTCATCGCCGGCATCTTCGTCGGCGCCGACGCCATGAGCCGCGCCGTGCCGGTACCAAACTACATCGCCGACGTGCTCGTCGCGACCAGCCTGCTGTGCATGCTGGTGGCCGGGCTGCTGGCCCGTTACCGGCTGCGGCGGGGGTAGAGCCATGGAAATCCTCGACGTCCTGGTCTCCGCCGCGTTCTGGACCGCGGTGCTGCGGATCGCCACGCCATATGTCCTGGGCACGCTGGGCGAGCTGCTGTGCGAGCGTGCCGGGGTGCTGAATCTCGGCATCGAGGGCATCATGACGATGGGCGCCCTGGCCGGCTGGATGGCGGTCTACCAGGGGGCCGACCTGTGGACCGGCGCGCTGGTGGCGATGGTCTGCGGCGCGTTGATGGGGCTGCTGCACGCATCGCTCACCGTGCCGCTCGGGCTGTCGCAGCACGTGGCGGGGATCGGCGTGACGCTGCTCGGCACCAGCCTGTCCTACTTCATCTACCGGCTCGTCCTGCCGCAGGCGAGCACGCCGCCGACCATCGTTCCGTTCCAGCCTCTCGACCTTCCCGGAGCGCTCGCGCAGACGCCGCTGACCTACCTCGCGGCGGTGCTGGTGGTGGTGGTCGCCTATGTGCTCTACCGCACGCCGGTCGGGCTGGCGGTGCGGATGGTAGGCGAGAACCCGGCCGCCGCCGAAGCGCAGGGGCTCAATGTCACCGCCGTGCGCATCGGCGCGGTGATGGCGGGCAGCGCGCTGATGGCGCTGGGCGGAGCCTTCCTGACGCTGTCGGCGTTCAACGCCTTCTTCTTCAACATGGTCAACGGGCGCGGCTGGATCTGCATCGCGCTGGTGGTCTTCGCCTCCTGGCGGCCGGGCAAGGCCCTGCTGGGGGCGCTGCTGTTCGCCGCCTTCGATGCCTTCCAGCTGCGCCTGCAGCAGATTGTCGGCGGTGTGCTGCCGTACCAGGTGTTCCTGATGCTGCCGTACCTGTTGAGCATACTGGCGCTGGTGCTGGTGGCGCGCCGCGCCGCCTATCCGCGCGCTTTGATGATCCCCTACCGCAAGGGAGAACGCTGATGTTCGATCTGATCCTGCGCCGGGCCACCCTGCCGGACGGGCGCGCCGGGCTGGACATCGGCATCCGTGACGGGCGCATCGCCGCCGTCGAGCCGGACCTCGCAGGGGAGGCGGGCCAGGAGATCGACGCGACCGGCCGGCTGGTGACGCCGCCGTTCGTGGACGCCCATTTCCACATGGACTCGACGCTCAGCTACGGCATGCCGCGCGTGAACCGTTCGGGCACGCTGCTGGAGGGCATTGCGCTGTGGGGCGAGTTGAAGCCGACGCTGGTGCAGGAAGCCATCGTCGAGCGGGCGCTGGCCTACTGTGACTGGGCGGTGGCGCGCGGGCTGCTGGCGATCCGCAGCCATGTGGACGTCTGCGACCCTCGCCTGCTGGCCGTCGAGGCGCTGCTGGAGGTGAAGAAGCGCGTCGCCCCCTACCTCGACCTGCAACTCGTCGCTTTCCCGCAGGATGGCGTGCTGCGTTCCCCCGGCACCGAGGAACTGCTGAAGCGTGCGCTGGACATGGGGGTGGACGTGGTCGGCGGCATCCCGCATTACGAGCGCACCATGGCCGACGGCGCGGCCTCGGTGAAGCTGCTCTGCGAGATCGCGGCGGAGCGCGGGTTGCTGGTGGATATGCACTGCGACGAAACCGACGATCCGCTCTCCCGCCACGTCGAGACGCTGGCTTGCGAGACGCAGCGGTTGGGGCTCCAGGGCCGGGTTACCGGCTCGCACCTGACCTCCATGCACTCCATGGACAACTACTACGTCTCCAAGCTGATCCCGCTGATGGCCGAGGCCGACCTGGGCGTCATCAGCAACCCGCTGATCAACATCGTCCTGCAGGGGCGTCACGACACCTACCCCAAGCGCCGCGGCATGACCCGCGTGCCCGAGCTGATGGCCGCCGGGCTGACGGTGGCGCTCGGCCACGACTGCGTGATGGACCCGTGGTACCCGCTGGGGTCCGGCGACATGCTGGAGGTCGCGCACATGGGCCTGCATGTGGCGCAGATGACCGGCAGCGACGGCATCGGGGCCTGCTTCCGCGCCGTCACCGAGAATCCGGCGAAGCTGCTGCACCTTGACGGCTACGGGCTGGAGCCGGGCTGCCACGCCGATCTGGTGGTGCTTCAGGCCGGCGATCCGGTGGAGGCGATCCGCACCCGCGCGACGCGCCTGTTCGTGCTGCGGCGGGGCAGGGTGGTGAGCCGCTGCGCCCCGGTACAGGCCGAGCTGGATCTGCCGGGGCGGCCGGGGAGCGTGACCTTCACTCGCTCATAGCCCCCGTCATGGGTTGAAAAGGCTGTCACGCACGGCGATCAGATGAGCCTTTGCCATGTCGTGGCCCGCGCCTGGGCTTCCACGGCAGCGCCCGGCGTGCGTCATCGCTACCCCTCGTTAACTCTCGTATGCGATATTTTTGGGTGCTGATGATCAGATGTCGTTCGTCACCTCCTTCCTGACCTCCATCCGATAGCCGCATGAGCGACGTGTTGCCTACGCTGATCGACCGCGCCGAACTGGGTTACCGCCTGGTGGAGGCGGCGGGTGACGCGATCCTGGTGGTGGATGCGCGGGGTGTCGTGCTGGATTGCAATCCGGCGGCCACGGAGTTGTTCCGCTGCCCGGCCGCCGCCATCGTCGGCCGCCGTGTCATCGAGCTGTCTCCCGAGCGCCAGCCCGACGGCCGTCCGTCCGCCGAGGTGGCGAAGATGGTAGGCGCGATGGTCCAGGCCGGGCATCGCCCGCAGGTCGAATGGACCTACCGGCGCCTGGACGGGACTCCGGTGGAGACGGAGGTGACGCTCGCCCCGGTGCAGTCCGGCGAGAACGGACTCCGCATCCTCATCGTTCGCGACGTGTCGGCGCGCAAGGCCATGGAACGGCGCATGCTGGTGTCGGAGCAGAAGTTCGCCAAGCTCTTCGACATCAGCCCCGACCCGATGATCGTGTCCGAGATCGAGACCGGCCACATCCTCGACGTCAATCTCAGCTTTGTCGCCAATTACGGTTTCGTCCGCGAGGAGATCCTCGGCCGTACCACGGTGGAAATCGGTCTTTGGGCCGATCCGGTGCAGCGGGCCGCCACCGTGAAGAAGATGCGCGAGCAGGGGCAATTGTACAATCACGAGGTGGATTTCCGCACCAAGGAGGGAGAGGTGCTCACCGTGCTCGGCTCCTCCGCCGAGGTGGTGATCGATGGCCGCTCCTGCTGGCTGGTCCAGTTCAAGGACATCACCGAGCGCAAGGCCCATCTGGCCATGGTGGAGTTCCTGGCGCACCACGATTCGCTGACGGGGTTGCCGAACCGCAAACGGCTGCACGAGATTCTGCGGCACCGGATCGAGGCGGGGGAAGGGACGGACGGCCGCTTTGCGCTGCTGCTGCTGGATCTCGACCGGTTCAAGGAAGTCAACGATACGCTCGGCCACCATGTCGGCGATGAGCTGCTGCGCATGGTATCGTCG
>JAEYOB010000330.1 GCA_023412175.1 Pseudomonadota bacterium
CCCGCCGCCCGGGGCGCGGGCGGCGTTCGCCGTTCGGCTGGCCGAAGCGCTGGATGCCGGCGACGTGGCGTGCGTGCAGCTCCGCCTCAAGGACTGCTCGGACGACGCCATCCGCCGCGCCTGCGACGCGCTGCGCCCGGTGGCGCAGGAGCGCGGGGTGGCGTTCATCCTCAACGACCACCCCGCCCTCGCCAAGGAGACGGGCTGCGACGGCGTGCATGTCGGCCAGAGCGACACGCCCTACGCCAAGGCGCGCCAGATCGTCGGCAAGGACGCCATCGTCGGCGTGACCTGCCACGACAGCCGCCACCTCGCCATGGAGGCCGGCGAGGCCGGCGCCGACTACGTCGCCTTCGGCGCCTTCTACCCGACCGCCACCAAGCCCTCCGACTACAGCCCGACGCCCGAGCTGCTGCAGTGGTGGGCGGAGATGATGGAGGTCCCCTGCGTCGCCATCGGCGGCATCACGCCGGAAAACTGCGCGCCGCTGGTTCGGGCCGGCGCCGACTTCCTCGCCGTGGTGGGCGGCGTGTGGAACCACCCCAAGGGCCCCGGCGCCGCCGTGAAGGCCTACAACACGGCCATCGCCGACGCCCTGGCCGGCTGACGGCGTGGACATCGGCCTCGACCTCCTGGCGGTGCTGTTCGGCGTCAGCCTGATCGCCGGCTTCGTCGATTCGATCGCCGGCGGCGGCGGGCTGCTGACGGTGCCGGCGCTGCTGTGGGCCGGGCTGCCGCCGGCCGCGGCCATCGCCACCAACAAGCTCCAGGCCTGCTTCGGCTCCTTTTCCGCCATGGTGAAGTTCGTCCGCGAGGGCGAGGTGGACCCGCGCGCCATGAAGGGCATGATCGCCTGCGCGCTGGTCGGCGGGCTGGCCGGCTCCGCCGTCCTCCAGGTGGTGGACGCCAGCGTGCTGAAGGACGCCATTCCCTTCCTGCTGGTGGGCATCGCGCTCTATCTGCTGCTGTCGCCCAAGGCCGGCGACGTGGACGCGCACCGCCGCATCGGCGAGGTGGCGTTCGCGCTGCTGGTGTGCACGGGGATCGGCTTCTACGACGGCATCTTCGGGCCGGGCACCGGGACCTTCTTTGCCATGGCCTTCGTGGCGCTGGCCGGCTTCAACCTGCGCAAGGCGACGGCGCACACCAAGGTGCTGAACTTCACCAGCAACATCGCCTCGCTGCTGGGCTTCCTGGCCGGCGGCACCATCGTGTGGACGGTGGGGCTGACCATGGCGGTGGGGGCCTACGCCGGCGCGCAGCTCGGCGCCCACATGGTGATCCGCAACGGCGCGCGGATCGTCCGGCCGATGCTGGTCGTCGCCTCGCTCGCCATCACCGCCAAGCTGGTGTCGGGCGACCCCGAGCACCCCCTGCGCCACGCGCTGGGATGGGTGCTGGGGCTGTTCGCCTAGAACGTTCCCCAACTCTCCCGCAGCCGCCGCATCGTCAGCGTCGAGCCGGTCAGCGGCTCGCGCAGCTCGGCGGTGTTGGCGTCGATCAGGCGGATGTCCAGCGTCGGGCCGAAGCCGCGCGGGACGACCTGGACGCGGTCGCCGTCGACGACGTAGTCCACCTCCTGCTCGATCCCGAGGATCTCGGCGCTGCCGCTGTAGAAGGTGTAGGTGCCCAGCGTGAAGCCGGACCCGAACGGGGCCTGCACCGACCAGCGCCCGTTGATCGGGTTGCCGGGGTCGTAGCTCGCACAGCCCGCCAGCAGGGCGAGGGCCGCGAGGATGGGGGCGATTCGTCGGAACATGCCGCCATAACGCGCCTCCGGCCCCCGATGTTCACCGTCCGCACACCGCCGTGCAAGCCGGTTGAGGCGCTGGCCCCGATACAGCTTTGCCGAAATGACACACTTGAACCAAAACCCTCAGTGGATGTGACAGTTTTTGTACGTTTCGTTGCAGGTTGACCTTTACGTCAACCGTTCTTTCCGCGACAGTGCGCTCAAAGCGATCGCAGGGAGAAACGCATGTTCAGGAAGCCATTCAAGACGCACCTTCTGGCCGCCACCGCCGTTGCCGCCATGGCGGCCCCGGTCCCGGCCTTCGCCGCAGGCTACGGCCTGAAGGAGCAGAGCGTCTCGGGCCAGGGCACCTCGTTCGCCGGCATCACCGCCGGCGGCAACGGCGACATCAGCGCCATGTTCTTCAACCCGGCCGCGCTGGGTATGGTGAAGAACATCGAGGCCGTGCAGACCATTACCGGCATCATCCCGCGGTCGGAGGTCAAGTCGGCCAGCGCCACCCGCGTGACCGGCACCCCCATCGCCGGCAACGCCTCGCCGGGCGACATCGCGCAGGACGCCATCGTGCCGGCCGGCTACCTCGCCTACGCCATCTCGCCGGACCTGAAGGTCGGCCTGTCGATGAACGGCCCGTGGGGCCTGGTCACCGACTACGGCTACGACTGGATCGGGCGCTACCACGGCGTCCGGTCGGACCTGCGCACCTACAACTTCACCCCCACGGTGTCCTACCGCGTCCATCCGACCCTGACGGTGGCCGGCGGCGTGCAGATCCAGTACGCCAAGGCAAAGCTGTCGTCGGTCATCGACGCCGGCCTCTCGGTCAGCCCGGCGCTCGGCGGGCGGCTCGACACCACGGCGGACCTGATCGGCGATGCCTGGGGCTGGGGCGCCACCGCCGGCCTGATGTACGAGCCGATGAAGGGAACCCGCATCGGCCTCGCCTACCGGTCTGCGGTGAAGCACGATCTGGAGGGCAACGCGCGCTTCAACGGCCCGCCGGCGACCGCCGCCACCTTCCGCAACCAGGCGATCAAGGCGAAGCTGGTCACGCCGGACAGCGCCAACCTGGGCGTCTACCACGAGGTGACCGACCGCTGGGCGGTGATGGGCGACATCCAGTGGACCAACTGGTCGCGCTTCTACGAGCTGAACGTGGACTTCGCCACGCTGCCCAACTCGATCACCGACGAGCGCTGGAAGGACACCTGGTTCCTGTCGCTGGGCACCGCGTATCAGGTCAGCGATGCGCTGACGCTGCGCGGCGGCGTCGCCTTCGACAAGGGCGCGGTGGGCATCTCGCACCGCACGCCGCGCATCCCGGAAGGCGACCGCTACTGGCTGTCGATCGGCGCCGGCTACAAGGTGAACGAGTGGCTCCAGCTTGACGCCGCCTACACCCACATCTTCGCGCCCGACGCCGAGGTCGCCCTGCGCGACACCGGCGCCGGCCACGACCGTGGCCGCGGCAACCTGAACGTCAAGTACGAGAACTCGGTCGACATCATCGGCGTGCAGGCCCGCATCACGTTCTGATCGGGTCGGACGTTCGCGAACGCGCCGCCGGAGCCCTGCTCCGGCGGCGTTTTTCGTTCGCTCCGGGTTGCGGCGCGGCATCGGCGTGGCATAGTTC
>JAEYOB010000394.1 GCA_023412175.1 Pseudomonadota bacterium
GGACAGCGCTGCGGGCCGGTCGCCCTCGCGGCCCGCCAGCCCGACGCGCTCCAGCAGGCCGCGCGCCTCCTCCACCAGCGCCGGGGTGCGGCGCTCTCCGCGCAGCGTGGCGCCGAGCAGCACGTTGTCGAGCACGCTCCGCCACGGCAGCAGCAGGTCCTGCTGCGCCATGTAGGCGACGCGGCCGGCCAGCGGCTGCCCATCACCGGCGCTGACGGTGGTGGGCGGTTCAGGCTCGGCGAGGCCGGCGATCAGGCGCAGCAGGGTCGTCTTGCCGACGCCGCTTGGCCCCAGCAGGCAGGTCACCGCCGCCGGTTCCAGCCGCAGGTTGAGGTCCTCGAACAGCGGGGTGCCGCCGTAGGTCAGGCGCGCCGAGGCGATGGTTACGGAAACCGGGGCCGGGACGGATCCCGGACGGACAAGCGCGTGCATGGCTCACTGGTCCCTACGCCGGTGCGAACCGGATCAGGTTCCAGGGGTCGTCCCGCTCTTGGGACCTCTCAGCCGACCGCCGGCTCCCCCCAGTGATGAGGCGCGAACTATGGCAATTCGCCGCAGCGCGGGCAAGCGGCGTGCTGGGTGGCCGGCGCGGCGCCGGCGATTTCCAGCAAAAGCTTGGTGAGGATCGCCTGGGCGAAGGCGTCGAAGCCGTCCGCGACCACGATGAAGGCACCGGGGCCGCCGATCACGTTGTCGCGGTAGTAGGCGTCCAGGTCGCGCGGCGGCTCGCCGCCCCAGGGGTTGGGGCGGTCGTTGACGATGGGCAGGCCGTTGATGGTGATGCCCCTGGATACCACCGCGTCGCGCATGGGGATGAGCGGCGGGCCGCTGTTGTTGGGGCCGTCGCCGGAGATGTCGATGACCCGCCGCGTGCCCTCGAACCCGCTGCTCTCGAACAGGGCGGCGGCGTAGGCGAGGCCGGCGCTGATCGAGGTCCAGCGCTCGCGGCCGATGCCGGTCTCGGCGAGGCGGTCGGCGAAGCCGGCGATGGCGTCGCGCCCGTCCAGCAGGGTCCAGCCGACCACCGTCTGCTGGTAGTGGTCGCCGGCCCACTCGACGTAGGCGACGGCGATGCGGCCGTACGGGCCGGACCGGATGGCGTTCATGACCTTCGGGTTGAGGAAGGCCTGGACATAGCCGCGGCGTTGCAGTTCCGCCTCGTCCGGATCGATGCTGCCGGAGACGTCGACGGCCAGCACCAGTTCCAGATCGACCGGGATGCCGTCCGCCGCCGTCCGGCCCGGTGCCAGCAGGGCCAGGAGCAGAAGCAGCGCGGCGAACGGGCGGAGCGGCGTCGGCATCCTCAACAAGAAGGGGCGTGATCGTACGGCGGCAAGGGGATAGGCACCGCGTTGACGGACGGATGCGGCTCGCCCACCTGTACGGGTCATGGCACGACGTCCGCTTTTCCTGGGCAGCGAGGTCTACCGCGGGTCGAGTTACGGCCCGAAGCACCCGCTCGCCATCCCGCGCGTCTCGACGGCCATCGACCTCAGCCGGGCGATGGGCTGGCTGGACGAGGGCGCCTACATCGACACGCCGCCGGCCACGCCGGACGAACTGGCGCGCTTCCACCACCGCGACTACATCGCCGCCCTGGCCCGCGCCGAGGCCGAGCAGCGCGTCGATCCCGTGACCGCGGCGCGTCACAACCTCGGCAAGCTGGAGAACCCGATCTTCCCGGAGATGTACCGGCGCCCGGCGATCAGCACGGGGGCGGGGATCCAGGCGGCGCGCCTGCTGCTGGAGGAGCCGGGCATCGTCTACAGCCCGGCCAGCGGCACCCATCACGCCCGGCCCGGCCGCGCCAGCGGCTTCTGCTATTTCAACGCGCCGGTGCTGGCGATTCTGGAACTGCTCGATGCCGGGGTCGGGCGCGTCTACTACGTCGATCTCGACGCACACCACGGCGACGGCGTCGAGGAGGCGTTCGCCGATGACGACCGGGTGCTGACGCTGTCCGTGCACGAGGACGGCCGCTGGCCGTTCACCGGCAAGGCCGGGGAGCGTGCCGGGCGCATGGTGCGCAACCTGCCGGTGCCGCCGGGCTTCAACGACAGCGAGATGGACCATCTGGTGGAAGCGGCCATCCTGCCGCTCGGGCGCTGGTTCGCCCCCGAGGTGGTGGTGGTGCAGACCGGCGCGGACGCCTTGGCCGAAGACCCGCTGAGCCGGCTGGAGCTGTCCAACGGCGCGCTGTGGCGGGCCGTGGCGGCATTGATCGGGCTGGCGCCGCGGCTGCTGGTCGTCGGGGGCGGCGGCTACAATCCATGGTCGGTCGGGCGCTGCTGGGCCGGCGTCTGGGCGACGCTGAACGGCTTCGACCCTGCGGCCGTCCCGACGCACGCTGCGGAGGCGGTGCTGCGCGCCCTGACCTGGAGCCGGGGCGCCGGGCGCAACCCGCCGGAACACTGGTTCACCACGCTTGCCGATGCGCCGCGTCCCGGCCCGGTGCGGGAGGCGGTGCGCCGCGTGGCTGCCCTGGCTTTGGAGCGGTGATGGCGGTTTTGAATAATTTCAATCAATTATCAACGAGGGTTTACGAAATCACAGCGCAACGCGTTGACCCGCAACAAAATATCGGCAACTCTTCCTATCCGGGCACAGGTTTACACGGGCCGTGCACTGGGGCTATGGGAGCGTTTGGTCCGGGACATGTCGAACACGCCCCTGCTCTTGATCGCCATCGGTGCGATCATGCTCGCGGCGCTCCCGGTGGCCGCGCTGATGAAGGATTTCCTGCCGGGATTCCTGGAACGCTCGGCCGGCCTCGACCATCTGGAAAGCCGCATCTACATCCTGCATTCGGAAGCGCACGATCTGCAGGACCGCGTCAACGCCGCGGTGGCGCGGCGCAACCAGCAGAATTCCGAGAGGCACCGGCTGGAAAGCGACATCCGCAAGATGGAGAAGGCCGTCAACGACCTCGCCGACCAGCCGCCGCTGTTCGTGCACGAGGTCGGCGAGCCGACCGCCGGGGCCTCCAAGTACACGGTCAACGTTTCGCGCGAGGCGGCGGCGGCCCAGGCCCGCGCCAACGGCGAGCGGGCGCAGTCCAACCCGATCTGGCGCTACACCAACGTGGCCGAGGTGTGGGCGTCGGGCTTCGAGGAGGCCAAGCAGCTCGTCGAGACCGCCTTCCCCTTCAAGCTGGGCTACCAGAAGAGCTTCCAGAAGGGCGGCAGCGCCGCCGAGAAGATGGTGGCCGAAGCGCAGGCGCGCGCGGTTGCGGAAGCCAAGGCGGCTTCGCTGTGACGCTCAACTTCCTGATCATCGTGGTCATCATCGCGCTGGCGGCGTGGCTGGGCAACGTGCTGCTGGCGCTGGAGAGCGTCGTGGGACAGTCGCGGACCCGGGTGAAGGCGGCGCGCGAGGCGATTTCCAAGCTGGAGGCCGCCATCAAGCGCCACCAGCGCGAGGAGGACGCCGCCAACAAGGAAACCGACGGCGTCCTGAACGACATGATGGCGCTGCGCAGGAAGCAGGTGGAGGTTCAGCAGAAGCTGAGCGAGGAGCAGGGCAAGCGCCGGCCGCGGCTGCTGATCCTCAGCGACCGCCGCACCCCCGGCGACAAGGAATGGCTGGTCACCGTCGCCAACGTCCAGATCGGCGAGGTGGACGCCAGCCACCCGCTGGCCGGGGAGTGGGCGCGCGGGCGCGAGTATCTGGTGTGGGCCGAGACCGACCGCGACGCCGCCGAGCGCGCCTTGCGCCGCTTCAGCGCCCGGCCGGGCTATTCGGTGCGCGGGGTGACCCCGGTGAAGGAAGATCTGTACCCCACCGGCCGGCCGGCGCCCAAATCGTCCTGAAGCTGGACAGGACGGCGGCGCACGGGCAAGGTCGCGACAACCGGACTCCGTGGCCGGACTTCCTGTGGATGGTTCCCAACGATGATCGGACGCCTCTTGAGCCGCTTCGTCCTCTGCTTCTCCGTCTTCCTGGCGGCCGCTCCCGGACCGGCGGACGCGCTGGAGCAGTTCGCGCGATCCTCGTTGACCGTGGAGACGGCGACCGGCGGACGGTTCCGCTTCAACGTGGAACTGGCGCAGACGCCGGCCCAGCAGGCGCAGGGCCTGATGTTCCGGGAGAAGATGGAGCCGGACGCCGGCATGCTGTTCATCTACGACGTGGTGCAGCCGGCGTCGTTCTGGATGAAGAACACGCTGATCCCGCTGGACATGCTGTTCATCGGCGCGGACGGGGTGATCGTGAACATCCATGAGCGCGCGGTGCCGAAGTCGCTGGACGCCGTACGCTCGGCGCGGCCGGTGAAGGCGATCCTGGAGATCAACGGCGGCATGAGCGCGCGCCTCGGCATCCGGGCGGGCGACCGGGTGGTGCATCCGCTGATCTCCGGCACGAAGTAATACGCCCGGCACCTCCGACCGGCCGCGTGGGGCGGCGCGGTCTTTGGGCTTTACCCGGCCCGCCGGGCGGCGTACCTCAACCCCATCGAGGCGCCGAGGCACGCGTGACCGCTTCCCCTTTCCATGTCATGGCCTTCACCGGCGGCGCGACCGTGCCGGCCGCGCGGTTCCGCGTGCGCCAGTATGGTCCGGCCCTGGCCGGGCAGGGCATCGTCCTGGACGAATCCTACCCGTCCCTGGGGGCCTATCCGCCCCGCGCACGGGCGTTGCGCCCGGCCTGGGCGGCGGCCTCGCTGCTCCAGCGGTTGCCGTCCGTGCTGGCGAGCCGCTCGGCCGATGCCGTCCTGCTCCAGCGCGAGATGCTCTCGACGCTCTACACGCTGGAAGGGCTGACCGGCCGCCCCCGGGTGCTGGATGTGGACGACGCCATCCACCTGTTCCGCGGCGGCCGCACGGCCGAACGGCTGGCGCGCGCCTGCGATCTGGTGATCGCCGGCAACGCCTGGCTGGCCGAGGTCTACGGCGCCTGGAACCGGTCCGTGGCGGTGCTGCCCACGGCGGTCGACACCGACGCGCTGCCGGCCGCGCCTTACCCGGCGGAGCCGGTGATCGGCTGGATCGGCACATCCGGCAACCTGCGCTATCTGTACGCCGTGGAGGACGCGCTGGCCGCGGTGCTGGAGCGGTTCAGCCGCGCGCGCCTGCTGGTATGCTGCGACGGTTCGCCGGCGTTCCGCCGCCTGCCGGAAGAGCGCATCGACGTGCTGCCCTGGTCACCGGGTGTCGAGCCGGCGTTCTTCGCCCGCATCGCCGTCGGCCTGATGCCGCTGGAGGACGGCACCTGGGAACGCGGCAAATGCTCCTTCAAGATGTTGCAGTACATGGCCGCAGGCCGTCCGGTGGCGGTCTCGCCGGTGGGCATGAACGCCGACGTGCTGGCGCACGGCGAAGTGGGTTACGCCGCCCGCGACCGCGGCGAATGGGTGGACGCGCTCTCCGCGCTGCTGGTCGATCCCGACCGCGCCGCCGGCATGGGGCGGCTGGGTCGCGAGGTGGTGGAGGCGCACTACAGCCTTCGGGCATTGGCACCGAAGCTTGCGGCGCTGCTGCGCAGCGTGGCATAGCCAAGCAACCGCCGCCGCATGGGACAAACTGTGTCGCTTGCTTCGCTCCTCCGCTCCCGCGTCCTGCGCAACACCGGCTGGAACCTGCTCGGCGAGGGGGCGCCGCTGGCTGCGGCGCTGATCTCAATCCCGGTGCTGATCCACACGATCGGCGTGGAGCGGTTCGGCGCGCTGACGCTCACCTGGGCGCTGCTGGGGTACCTGTCGATGCTCGATTTCGGGCTGGCGCGGGCGCTGATCCAGCGCATCGCCGGGCTGACCGGCGCCGGACGGGCGGAGGAGGTGGCGCGCGCCGTCTGGCCGCCGCTGATGATCATGTGCGCGGTCGGCAGCGTGGCCGGCACCGCGTTGTGGCTGGCGGCGGACTGGCTGGCGGTGAGCGTCATCCACGCCTCCGGGCTGGCCAAGGAGGAGATCGCCGGTGCCCTGCGGATGGCGGCGCCCATCGTGCCGGTGGCGCTGGTATCCGGCGGCTTCCGCGGCATCCTGGAGGGCACCCACCGCTTCGATCTGGCGAACGCGGTGAAGATGCCCATGGGCGTTCTCAACTACCTGAGCCCGCTGGCCGTCCTGCCCTTCACCGACAGCCTCGTCGCCGTGGTCGCCGCGGTCGCCGTGGGGCGGCTTGCCGGACTTGTCGCCTTCGCGGCGCTGGCGGCGCGCGCCGTTCCGGGGCTGCCCGGTGCCTTCGGCTGGCATCGCGAGAACCTGCGCGGCGTCCTGGTGATGGGCGGCTGGATTTCCGTCAGCAACGTCGTCGGCCCGGCTATGCTGTACATCGACCGGTTCGTCCTCGCCTCGCTGGTGCCGATGGCGGCCGTGGCCTATTACACCACGCCCTTCGAGGTCGTGACGCGCCTGCTGTTCATCCCCGCGGCGCTGGCTGGCGCGCTGTACCCGAC
>JAEYOB010000404.1 GCA_023412175.1 Pseudomonadota bacterium
GCCGAAGGCATCGCCGCGGCCTCCGCCCAGCTCGCCGGCGGTGTCGCCCAGGCGGCGGCGGCGGCGGAGGAACTGCGCAAGGCCATGGAGCAGGTTGCCGCCAGCGCCGAGGAGGCGGCATCCGCCACCCAGGAATCGCAACGCGCCATCGACCGCTCGGCCGAGCACGTCGCCCGCGCCCGCAGCAACGCCGACGCCTCCATCGCCAAGATCGAGACGCTGGAGGTGCTGGTCGGAGGCATCGGCACGCGCATCCTCGCCTCGGTGGACGCCATCGTCCGCGCCGCCGAGCGGCAGGAGGGCGCGGTGGCTCTGGTCGGGCAACTCGAACGTCAGGCCGGCGAAATCAGCGAGATCGTCCAGGGCGTGGCGCGCATCGCTGACCAGACCAACCTGCTGGCGCTGAACGCCGCCATCGAGGCGGCGCGGGCCGGCGACGCCGGCAGAGGCTTCGCCGTGGTCGCCGACGAGGTGCAGGCCCTGGCCGAGCGGTCGGAGCGTTGCACGCGGGACATCCAGGCTCTGGTGGAACAGATCCAGCAGGCGGTGGGCGCCATTGCCGAGGGAATCTTCGGGTCCGCCACCACGGCCAAGTCCGAAGTCGAGCGCGGCCGGCAGGTGGCCGGGCAGCTTGAGCGCGTGCGCGCCGACATGGCCGCCGTCTCGCGCGGCAGCCAGGAGACCGTCAAGGCCGCCATCGAGGCCGAGCAGGCGGTGCGCGAGGCGCAGCGTGGCGCCGAGAACATCGCCGCCGCCGCCGAGGAGCAGTCGGCCGCCGCCGAGGAGGCGCTGAAGACCGTCGGCCAGCAGGCCGAGGCGCTGAACCAGAGCGAGACCGCCGCCTCGCAGCTGTCGGAGATCGCCGACGATCTGACCGGCAGCAGCGACGTGCGCCGCAGCGCCGAGGACGTGGCCTCGGCCGCCGAGGAGCTGTCCGCCGCCATCGAGGAGATCAACCGCGCCGCCGCCCAGATCACCATCGCCATCACTCAGATTTCCCGCGCCGCCGAAGCGCAGTCGGCGGCGACGCAGCAGTCCTCCTCGGCCATCGCCGAGATCGACGCGGCCGCCAAGCTGAGCGTCAGCCGCGCCAACGAGGCGCTTGAACGCAGCCGCACCATGGCCGGACAGCTCGGCGAGATGCGGGATTCGGTGACCATGCTGGCCGGGGGCGTCGTCCAGTCGGTGGAGGCCGGCCGCAAGAGCGCCGAGCGGATCGGTGAACTGGAACTGGTGGCCCGCCGCATTGACAAGATCGTCGACGCCATCACGGTTATCGGCATCCAGACCAGCATGCTGGCGGTCACCGGTTCGGTTGAGGCGGCGCGGGCCGGCGAATTCGGCCGTGGCTTCAACGTCGTGGCCTCCGACATCCGCAACCTGGCGCAGGATGCCGCCGACAACGCCGACCGCGTGAAGGATCTCGTCAAGGGCATCCAGGATCAGGTTGCGCGCGTGCGCCGGGACATCGACGAGATCGCTGCCTCCGCCCTGACCGAGGTGAGCCGCCATCAGGAGTTCGCCGCCAGCCTCGCTGCTGCGGCCGACGAGTTAGGCAGCGTCATCGAGAGCAACCGCGCCATCCTGGCCAGCGCAGAGGAGACGATGCGCGCCGTGCAGGAGACGCAGGCGGGTGTCGAGCAGATCGCGTCCGGCGCCGCCCAGGCCAACATGGCTGCCGGCGAGGCCGCCAAGGCGGCGCGCGAGCAGGCCAAGGGCTCCGAGGAGCTGGCCGCCGCCATCGAGGAGATCGCCATCATGGCCGACGAGCTTCAGGGCGCCGCCTGATGGCGACCCGCGCTCCGCGCAGGCAGGCTCGGCCAGCCCCGGCCGCCGATCCCGTCGCCGCCGATCCCGTCAGCGGCGGTGTGGCCGATGGCGCCGCAGCGACCCGTTTCGTCACGTTGCGTGTCGGTGATGCGGTGCTGGCGTTGCCGCTGGCTGAGATCATGGAGATCGTGCGCCGGCCGGACATCGTCCGCATTCCATTGAGCCCGCCGAGCCTGGAGGGGCTGGCGCGGCGGCACGGTGTCGTGCTGCCGGTGATCGCGCTGCGCAGCATCCTCGGCCTGCCGGCGGGGGAGCAGGACGCCGCCGCCCGCGTGGTGGTGATCGATCATCGCGGCCAGCCGGTCGGGCTGGCGGTGGACCGGGTCGAGGGCATCGTCGCCGTGAGCGGCGGGCGCATCGACCGCGACACTGAGGGCGCCGGGGTGGACGCCGCGCTGCTGGCCGGCGTGATCCGCGATCCCAAGGGCGGCAGTGTCGCCGCCATTCTCGACGCCGGGCCTCTGGTCGAACGGCAGTTCGAAAATCTGACGAGGCCCGCCAGCGGTCCGGCGGCGGGGCACGAGGCTGGGGTCGCCGCGGCGGCCCTGGTGCAGGCGCCGACGGTCGGGCTGGTGTCCTTCGCCGTGGCCGGGCAGGAGTTCGCGCTGCCCATCGCCAACGTCGAGCGCATCGTTCCCATGCCCGAGCGCGTGTCGAGCATGCCCAGGGCGCGGCCCCACCTGTTGGGTGTCATGGCGCTGGCCGATGGGCTGCTGCCGCTGGTCGGCGTGCGCGAGCTGTTCGGTCTGGACGGCGAGCGGATGGAGCACGGACGGGTGGTGGTCGTGCGGCTGGGCGACGGAGCGCAGGTCGGGCTGGCGGTGGACGGCGTGCGCGAGATCCTGCGCGTCGATCCGGCGCTGGTGGCGCCGGTTCCGGCGATTCTGGCGCGCGAGGCGGAGTTCGAGGACATCCAGTCCATCGTCCGCCTGGAGGACGGCAAGCGGCTGGTGTCGGTGCTGTCGGCCGAACGCATGCTGGCGCACGTGGCCGAGGTTGTGGCGGCGCTTGAGGACGGCAACGGGGAGGCTTCCATGGCCGGGCAGGGCACGGACCAGCAGGCGCATGGCGCCGATGAGCCGTTCGTCGTCTTCCGGTTGGGCGAGGCGGAATACGGCCTGCCGGTCTCCGCGGTGCAGGAGATCCAGCGCCGGCCCGAGAAGCTGTCGCCGCTGCCCAAGGCGCCGGAATTCGTTGCCGGGCTGGTCAACCTGCGCGGCACCGCGGTGCCGGTGGTGGACCTGCGCCGCATCCTGCGCATGCCGGAGGTCCAGCGCGACGACCGCCAGCGCATCGTCGTTCTGGCGGTGCGCGACGTCCGCGCCGGCCTGACCGTCGATGCGACCAGCGGCGTGCTCCGCATTCCGGCATCCTCCATCGAGCCGGCTCCCACCGTGTCGGAGGCACAGCGCCAGCTCATCGGCCGTGTCGCGCATCTGGACGGCCAGCGCCGCATGGTGCTGCTGCTGGAGGTCGAAGCCTTGTTCGATATGGAACAGCTCGCAGCCCTGCTCGAAACCGCCTGAGGCATCCGCCATGAAAGTGCTCGTGGTGGACGATTCGGCGCTGATGCGCCGCCAGCTCACCGACATCCTGGGCAGCGCCGGCTTCGAAGTGGAGACGGCACGCAACGGCGCCGAGGCGCTTGAGCTTCTCGCGCGTTTCCAGCCCCACGTGGTGACGCTGGACGTCACCATGCCGGAGATGGACGGGCTTTCCTGTCTCCGGCGCATCATGGCCGAGAACCCGCGCCCGGTGGTCATGATCTCCTCCCTGACCGAGGCGGGGGCCGAGACCAGCATGGAGGCGTTGCGCCTTGGTGCGGTCGAGGTGGTGCACAAGCAGGGCGTGGGCGGCGTCGGGCTGCGCCGCATGTCCGACGAGCTGGTGCGCATCGTCCGCGGTGCCGCCGGCGCCAAGTTGCGCCGGGCGCATGGTCTGCGCGAACGGCTGAAGCGCACCCGCGCCAGCATCGTCGGCGACCGCCAGCTTCCCGAACCCGTCCAGCCGCTGCCCGTCCAGCCGCCGGAACCGGCGGTGCCCGAGGCGTCCGGTCCCGGCGTCGTCCTGATCGGCGTGTCCACCGGCGGGCCGAGCACGCTGGAGGAGATCCTGCCGCACCTGCCGGAGGATTTCCCCTGGCCGGTCGTGGTGGCGCAGCACATGCCGCAGACCTTCACCGCCACGCTGGCGCGCCGGCTGAACGACGTCTGCGCGCTGACCGTCGTGGAGGCAGCGCAGCCCATGCCGGTGGAGCCCGGCCACGTTTACGTCGCCCGCGGCGGCGCCGACGCGGTGCTGACCCGGCGCGGCGGCAGGCTGACGGTGATGCCGGTGCCGATGGACACGGGGCGCCCCTGGCACCCGAGCGTGGACCGGCTGGTTGAAAGCGCATTGCAGCACGTGGAGGCCGCACGGCTGATCGGTGTGCTGCTGACCGGCATGGGGGTGGACGGCGGCGCCTCCATGGCCCAGGTGCACGGCGGCGGTGGGCGCACGATCGCGGAGTCCGAGGCGAGTGCCGTGGTCTTCGGAATGCCCGCCGACCTGATCCGCCGCAAGGCGGCCGACATCGTGCTGCCGGCCGAGCAGATCGCGACCCAGCTCGTTCGTTGGCTGAGGCCGGCGCACCGCTGATCGAAGTCCCGCGAAGGCGGGGCAGACGAGAACATCGACAGGCTGGCGATAGTCCGCCAGGGAGGACGATATGGGACTCATCAAAGCCAGGAAAGACCCGGCCGCCGACACGCCGCCGGCAACCGGCGATCCGCTGGTGCTACTGGACGC
>JAEYOB010000447.1 GCA_023412175.1 Pseudomonadota bacterium
CCTCCCTACAACGGGAACGGGACAATCGCCCCGCTCACTTCAGCAGATAGACGACGTCGTAGCCGCTGCGCTTGAACTGCGCCTTCACCAGCGTGCCGTCGGCGGAGTACCACAGGTCGCGCTCGACGCCGCCGGTGATGCGGTGATGTTGCGCCTCGACCTTGCGGGTTCCAAGGTCCACCGCTTCGCGACCCAGGGATTGGACGGCGACCGTGTAGGGCTGGGCGTCGACGACGCTGAGCAGCGTCGGGCGCTTCAGCACCTCCGGCGTCCACAGCGTGAGCGGCAGGGCGTTGCCGGCGGCGGTGGCCGGCTTGCCGTCCACCGTCAGCGCCCAGCCATCGCCCTTGCGGGTCATGTCGATGGTGTGCGGCTTGCCGTCGTCGTCGGTGCGCGCGGTCATCTGGTCGAGCTTGCCGCCGCGCCACAATTCCTGCCGCTCGTGGTCGTAGCGGAAGTTGAGGAACAGCACCTTGACCCGCGTCGTGGCGGTGACCTCCACCTTGACGGCGTCGCCCTCCGGCTGGATGCGGACCTGCTCCTGCCCGATCGGGCTGCCGTCCATCAGGATCGTATAGGTGTGGACTTTGGGTTCCGCCGCCTCGGCGTACCCGGCGAACCACAGACTCGCCAGAAGAAGCGCCAAGCCGGCGGCGCGCTTGGTCGCGCGACCGCCGGACACGGCTGTCCCCACGGTGCACTCACACTGAGGCATCCCGTTAACCCTCCCCGAAACGTCAGGCTTAACGGCCGCCGGGATTGTTCCCAGATTCTGCGCCGCCGCCGTTTGGGCGCCCGTCTCTGGAAGCGCCGCATTGGTAGGACCACGCTAGCGTGCAATGACCAATACGTCAAGTGCGTGCCGCGTGCGCGAATTGCCCTCAGCCGTCCAGCATCGACGCCAGCTTCATGGCGACGCCGGTCGAGCCTTCGACCTTCAGCTTGCCCATGGTGTAGGCCAGCATGGGGTTGAGCTTGCCGTTGATCAGCTTGCCGAGGTTTTCCGGCGTGATGCGCAGCGTGCAGTCCGCCTCGCCGTCGCCGCGGGCGACGCTGACGTTGGGCGTGCTGGCATCCACGAGGATGACGTCGCCGCTGCCGCCCAGCACGAAACGAACGCGGGCGTTCAGGCCCCGCAACTGCGCCGAGCGCGCCTGGATGTCGCGGACGAGATCATCGACCATGAAGGCTTCTCCAACTCTTGTGGACGGTGTGTTTGTGTGCAACGCGCTTGACAGTACGATCGGTTTACGTTTACGTCAACGTCATAACGAGCGCGTCGAGAAGCGGTTCCGGCGCGCCCCGGCCCCGGTGCCGGGACCAAGAAAGAACTAAGGGGAGTGACCTATGTCGACGCCCGCGACGCGCAAGAATTCCATCGACTTTTTGGCGGCGCGCCCGGCCGCCGCCCGGCCATGAGCGAGTCCGCCATGATGCCGGCCGCTGTCACCGACCGCCCCTGGCTCGCGCACTATCCGGACGGCATCGACTGGGCCATGCCCATCGGGCCGCAGCCGCTGAGCGCGATGTTCGACGCCGCCGCGGAGCGCTTCGCGGCACGCCCGTGCCTGGAGTTCCTCGGCCGCCGCTACACCTACGCCGAGGTTGCCGGCCTCGTGGACCGCGCCGCCAAGGGCTTTCAGGAGCTGGGTGTCCGGCCCGGCACCAAGGTGGGGCTGTGCCTGCCCAACACCCCGTACTACGTGATCTGCTATTTCGCCGTGCTGAAGATCGGCGGCACGGTGGTGAACTACAACCCGCTCTACGTCGAGCGCGAGATCGCCCACCAGATCGAGGATTCCGAGACCGACCTGATGGTCACCCTCGACGTCAAGCAGGTGTACCCGCGGGTCGGCGCCATGCTGGGCACGACCCGGCTGAAACGGATCGTCGTGTGCCGCATGGACGGCATCCTGCCGACGGTGAAGGGTTGGCTGTTCAAGGTCCTGAAGCGCTCGGAGTTGGCCGACATCCCGGACGACGACACGCACGTGCCGTTCGACCGGCTGCTCGCCAACGACGGTGTCTTCCGGCCGGTGACGTTCGATCCGCGCACGCAGATTGCCGTGCTGCAGTACACCGGCGGGACGACGGGCGTGCCCAAGGGCGCCATGCTGACGCACGCCAACCTGACGGCGAACCTGCAGCAGGTGCTGGCCTGGTTCCCCGGCGTGCGGCTGGGCGAGGAGCGCATGCTGGCGGCGCTGCCGTTCTTCCACGTCTTCGCCATGACGGTGGTGCTGAACCTCGGTCTGGCGGCGGGGGCGGAACTGGTGATGCTGCCGCGCTTCGAGATGAAGCAGGTGTTGAAGACCATCGCCAAGCGCCGCCCGACGCTCTTCCCCGGCGTGCCCACCATGTACAAGGCGCTGCTCGGCCATCCGGACGTGCGCAAGTACCCGCTGACCTCGATCCGCTACTGCATCTCCGGCGGCGCGCCGCTGCCGCTGGAGCTTAAGCGCCAGTTCGAGGCGGTCACCGGCTGCGTGCTGGTGGAGGGCTACGGCCTGACCGAGGCATCGCCGGTGTCCACCGCCAACCCGCTGACCGGCGTCAACAAGGAAGGATCCATCGGCATCCCGCTGCCCGGCGTCACCATCGAGATCCGCTCGCTGGAGGATCCCGCGCAGGTTCTGCCGACGGGCGAGAAGGGCGAGGTGGTGATTGCCGGCCCGCACGTCATGGCCGGCTACTGGAAACGTCCGGACGACACGGCGCAGACCATCGTCGGCGGGTTCCTGCGCACCGGCGACGTCGGCATCATGGACGAGGACGGCTACGTCTTCCTCATGGACCGCCTGAAGGACCTGATCATCTGCGGCGGCTACAACGTCTACCCGCGGGTGATCGAGGAGGCCGTCTACCTGCATCCGGAGGTCGAAGCGGTCACCGTCATCGGCGTGCACGACGAATACCGCGGCCAGAGCCCCAAGGCGTTCGTGCAGCGCCGTCCGGGCTCGGCGCTGACGGCCGAGGATCTCAAGGACTTCCTGGGCGACAAGCTTTCGCGCATCGAGATGCCCAAGCACATCGAATTCCGCGACGAGTTGCCCAAGACCGCCATCGGCAAGCTCTCCAAGAAAGAACTGATCGCCGAGGAGCACCAGAAACGGGAGGGTTAGGGGCACGCGCACTTTGTCGCAGGCGCTTGCTGTGCTAGGAAGTGCCTGACGGACGGTCCTGACGTTTACGAGAGCGTCAGCGACCGGCCGCCACTGCCGACAAAGGTGCGCGCGTTATGGACGATCTGTATACGGTCAACCAGCTGGCCGAGGAGCTGGGGATCACCCCCCGGACCCTGCGGTTCTACGAGGCCAAGGGCCTGCTCCTGCCTCGGCGCGTCGGCAACAACCGGGTGTATTCCAAGCGCGACCGCGCCCGGCTGATGCTGATCCTGCGCGGCAAGCGCCTCGGCTTCTCGTTGGAGGAGATCAAGGAGTACCTGGACCTCTACAACGTGGACCCCAGCCAGCAGGAGCAGATGCGCGTGCTGCTGGCGCGTATCCGCGGGCGCCTCGACATCCTGACGCAGCAGCGCCAGGATCTGGAGGCCACCGTATCGGAGTTGAAGGACATCGAGACGCAAGTGGTGACCGCGCTGAAGGAGCGGGGCGCGCCGCTGGAGGCCTGACGCCGGCTCCGCGCCGTCCGGGCCTCCGATTGAGGCCTGGGAAGGTTGGAGACACGGCATGAATCTGCTGTTCCGTCTGGTGCTGGTGATCGTGGGGGCGCTGCTGCGGCAGCGGCTGGCGTTCATGGAGGAGTCGCGGATCGCGTTCCGCGTGCTGCCCACCGACCTCGATCTCAACATGCACATGACCAACGCCCGCTACTTCAGCGTCATGGACCTGGGGCGGACCGATCTGGTCATCCGCTCCGGGCTGGCGCGGACGATGCTGCGCAACCGCTGGCAGGCGGTGCTGGGGGCGAGCACGGTGCGGTTCCGCCGTCCGCTGAAGCCCTTCCAGCGCTACGAGATGGTCAGCCGGGTGCTGTGCTGGGACGACCGCTGGTTCTTCATCGAGCAGCGCGCCGAGACGCCGGAAGGCACGGCGGCGGTGGCGGTGATGCAGGGCGCGTTCATCGGCAAGGGCGGCATCGTGGCGCCGGCGCGGATGCTGGCCGAGGCCGGCATGCCGCACGAGAGCCCGCCCATGCCGGACTTCGTCGCCGCGTGGCGGCCCCAGAGCCTGCCGGTGGAGCAGGCGGCGTAACAACGGACAAGGGAAAGCGAGGGGAAGACGCGATGAAAGTACTGGTGCCCGTGAAGCGGGTGGTCGACTACAACGTGAAGATC